>CAVEDG010000062.1:0-8611 GCA_963614205.1 bacterium
GGCCTCTTCCTTTGGTTCGGCCTTGGCTTCTTCCTTGGGTGCTTCGGCCTTGGGTTCTTCCTTGGCTACGGCGGCGGGCGCGGGGGTTTCTGCCTTGGCGGCGGGCTTGGGTTCGGCCTTGGCGGCGGGCTTGGCGTCGTCGAGCGACAGCAGGTCGTTCAGGTCATCCTGTGCCAGCGCGCTGGTGGCAAGGGCGAGGGCGCAGCAGGCGGCGCTCAGTGCGGTCATCGTATTCGTGGCTCTCATCGAGAATGCTCCTTGGAAAAGGGTGTGTAAATGATACTCCATTCGGCTTGTGAAATCAAGCCTCAATGCAAAACTTTTTCCTTCTTGGTGGTCAGGTCGAGCACGGTCGCCTCGCAGGCGCCGTTGACGGCCTTGAGCGTGAGGACGCGGTAGGCGCGTTCGGCGATCTTGAACTCGGCGCCTTCGGAGACGACGATGTCCTGACCCTTGCCGCGCGCGTAGTGCAGGGTGGCCTGCTGCTCCACGGCGATCGTGCGCTCGTTGATGCGGATGGTGAGCGCCTTGCCGTCGGTCACGCGCTTGACGGTGACGGTGGAGACGTCGACGGCGGTCTTCATCGTGGTGCCGGCCTTCTTGCGCATCTCGCTCTTCTGCTCGTAGGCGGTGACGACCCAGCCGGACTTCCAGTCCTTCGGGCCCTTGCCGCTCGCGACCTCCTCGTTCAGCTTCACGCCGACCTTGGCGTTGAAGCCCTTCACGCCGTGGCGCTGGAAGGTGAAGCGGTGGCCGCCCGGAATCGGGTTGACCGCGTTGAAGTAGAACGGCAGCGTGGTCTGGCGCAGGGCGCCGGAGACGGAGACGAACTCGAGGTAGTCGGGGTGGCTCTTCGCGTCGCGCGGATCGGTGCCGGCCTGGCACTCCTCCAGGTTCGTGAAGCCGTCGCCGTCGGCATCCTTCGCCGCGTCGGCGGCGTCGTTCGGGTTGAAGCCGTGCTTGACCTCCCAGGCGTTGGGCATGCCGTCGTGGTCGGTGTCGACCTCGACCTTCACGACCTTCTGCTGGATGCCGCAGAACGGGCACTTCTCGAGGTCGGAGCGGATGGGCCGGCCGCAGGCCTTGGCCTTCAGGGCCTCGTCGCCCGCGCGGCAGAGCACCCGGCGCTCGCTTGCGAGGAAGTTGGCCTTCTTGGGATCCACCGCCACGAGCTGGGCGGGAGACTTCGCGCCGCGCAGCGCCTTCTGCAGCGGCGCGAGGTCGGCGGCGGCCACGCCCTCGTGGGCGGGGCGCATCGCGCCGAGCTGCTGCGCGTAGGCGTCGGCCGTGTCGGCGTCGCCGAGGGCGAGCGCGTAGAGGGCGCCCGCACCGGCGAGCGCAAGCAGACCCACGAGCAGCACAAGCCACTCCCAGTGGGCGGAGAGAAAATTCTGACGGGCGCTCATTTCGAAACCTCCTTCGGCGCGGCGTTCGACGTCACGTTCTCGACCGCGTTCGTGGCGGCCGGCGCCTCGACCGCCGCCGGGGCGGGAGCGACGCCGCGGCCGAAGTCGCGCACTTCAAGGACGAAGGAGACGAGCAGCGGCGCATCGAGCTCGGGATCGACCACGAGCGGATCGACCTCGACGGGCGCGGTGGGCGCGGCGGCCGACGCCCCGCGGCGGCGACCGGCGCGGCCCGTGCGCGCGGAGGCCTTCTGGGTCTTCGCGGCCTCCACGGCATTCAGACGGTCCACGATCACGTCGGCCGTTTCGCGGAAGGCGAGGTTCTTCACCGTGACGAAGCGCGGGCACGCGGTGAGGCGATTGAGCGCCTCCACGAGCGCGGCGGGATGCGTGGTGAACTCGAAGGCGTACTCAAGCGCGGTGACCTTCGGCGCGTCGGCCTCCTGCTCGCCCTTCTTCGCCTTCCTGCCGTTCCGGTCGTCGTCCTCGTCCGCCGCCTTGGGCTCGATGCGGCGGATGGTCTTGATCTCCAGGGCGCCGACCTCGGCGAGGAGGTCGGTGACCTGGGCGATCGCGTCGAGCTGCTGGGCGAGCCGCGGCACGTCCTCGTCCTTCGGCAGCACGCCGCCTTCGCCGAGATACTGCTCGAAGCCGAAGAGGAAAGTGGCGGCGGCGATTTTGCCCTCCACGCCACCCGGCAGGGCGGCCATGCGGCGCACCTCGCGCTGGAGACGCTGCTTGAAGATCGGCGGCGTCTCGGCGGGGAACACCTTGTCGCCTCTGGCGGCAAGCGTCTGCGCCTCGGCGAGCCACGCCGCGTAGGCGGTCTTGTTGCTCGTCACCGAATCAAGCGATTTTCTCGACGGGAACACGGGCGCGTTGTAGTGGCCCTGGAAGCCGCCCACGGCGCCCTGCAGGGTTTCCTCGGCCTCGCCGCGCGCCGACCATGCGCTGTAGACGCAGAAGCCGAGACCGCCCGCGCCCAGCACGAACACGCCGGCGCCGATCGCGCCCAGCAGCTGCTGTTTCGAAAGACTCATTTCCGCTTACCGGCCTTTCCCTTGCCTCCCTCGGACGCCACCGACGGCGCCGCGGCGAGATCCATCTGGATCGTGAACTCCGCGAGACACTCCTTCACTTCCTTCTGCGCGACGATCGCGACGGTGTCCGCCACGAACTCCGCGCGCTTGCGCAGGGCCTCCTCCACGAGCTTCGAGACCGTGGTGGGCTTGCCGCCATGCTGGGCGGACCACGCCGCCTCCACCTTGCCCATCGCGTCGCGCCAGCCGCGCACGGTCACGCGCACCTGGGCGCGGGCGGGCTTGGCGTCGTCGCCATCGCCCGCCTTCGGCGGCACGGTGAGCCACTCGGTGATCCACATGCCGTTCACGAGGCAGTCGCGCACGGCGCGCACCTGCTGCAGCGCGGCGGAACGCCCCCAAAGCAGGTCCATGACTTCGTCGCACTTCGCGCGCTCGGCCTCCACGGCCTGCTGTTCGCGGGCGATCTTCTGCTTGAAATTGGCGAGCTGCTTCTGGTTCGTGAGCTGCTCCACGCGATCGACCTTCTCCTGCACCACGTCGCGACCGTGGCTTTCCATCAGCCACAGGCAGGCGAGCGCGCCGAGGAAGGCGAGGCCGCCCATCACGAGGAACGGGATGCGCTTGAGCGCGCGCGCCTCGTCCACGAGCTCGGGCGGCATGAGGTTGATCGCGACCCACGCGGCGCCGGGCAGAGCGCGCAGCGCGAGACCCACGCTCTCGGCGAGCGTGAAGGCGTCGCCCTCAAGCGCGGCCGCGTTGACCTTCGAGCCAAAGGCGACCTTCCCGAACGGGTTGAGGTAGCCGACCTCCACCTGCAGGGACTCCATGAAAAACTTGTCGAGCTGCGGCAGACGCGCCGTGCCGCCCGTGAGGAAGAGGCGCGCGGGAGCGCTGCCGCCCTGCTGCGAGCGGTAGAAGTTGATCGAGCGCGAAATCTCCGCGTGCAGGCGCGTAAGCACCGTGCGAATCACCTTCGAGACGCGGTCGGAAGTTTCGTCCTCGTCCTCCACCACGCCGCCGAGCGCCACGTAGCCGCGCGCGATCTTGAGCTGCTCGGCCTCCTCGAGGGAACAGCCGAACGCCTGGGCGATGTCCTTCGTGATGAGGTTGCCCGCCACGGGGATCGAACGGTTGTAGACCTTCTCGCCCTCGAGGATGATGAGGTTGGTGGTCTTCGCGCCGATGTCGAGAATCACCGAGCAGCCGGTCAGCTCGGGATGGGCGAACTTCAGCGCGTTGCAGATCGCCATCGGCGACACGTCGACCTTGAACGGCTTGAGGCCCACGGCGCGCACGGCGTCCGTGACCGCGCGCACGGCGTCGAGCTTCGCGGCCACGATGAGCGCGGCCTTGTCGCCGTCGGGCGTGTCGCCGAGGAACTGGTAGTCGCTCACGATCTCGTCGATCGGGAACGGCACGTTCTGCTCGATCTCGTAGTGCACCTGCTGCTCGAGCTTCGCGGCGTCGCCCACGGCGGGGATCTTCGCGAAGCGCGGGAACACGGTCTGACCGCCGAGCGAGACGACGAGCGGCGCGGGACGAATCCCCGTGTCGCGCATGATCTGGTGGAGCACGGTCGGCAGCGCGGCCGCGATCGAGCCCGGATCGTTGACGTCCACGGCCTGCAGTTCGCCGCTGCCGTAGGCGGTGAGCGTGAGGCCGCGCTTCCCGCTGAGCGCGTACTCGGCGAGAAGGGCCTTCGACGCCCCGATGTTGAGAGTGAGGATCTTGGACATGGTCTTCTGGGTTTCCGGACGGCGACTACTGCACGAGCTCGTAGTCCGCGTTGTTCACGAGGTAGAACGGCGTCTTCGAGCGATCGACGAGACCCTGACGGCGCTCGACCATCGGCTTGAGCTCGCCCTTGATCTTCTTCTGCCAGTTCATGAACTTGTCGTTCTCCCACCACTTCTCGCCGGCCTGGTTCGCGTCGCCGCTCGAGTTCTCGGTATGGAAGGCGAGCTCGTCGCCCTCCTTGTTCGTGATGATGAGGGTGATCGTGCAGGGCTCGCCGAAGCGCTCGAGCACGGAGGGCGGCAGGCAGACGCTCGCCATGTGGCTGCCCTTCTTGATGTCGACGTAGCGCACCTGCGTGTTGTAGTAGGAGTACTGCGAAGGCGGGTTCTTGCGGTCGATCTCCTTGGCCTTCGAGGCGTCGAGCAGCACGTGCCAGGTGAAGGTGAGCTCATCCTGCCACTTCGCCATGGTGGTGTACTTCGTCTCAAGCACGATCCACTGGCGCGGGCGGCCGCCGAGCGGCGGCATGAGCTTGCCATTGGCCTGGATGTTGGGCGCGCTGGCGAGGCAGGTGCCGCCCGGGCGCGCGGGCGCGTCGATCGTCACGTAGGCGTCGCGGCCCTTGGCCACGGTCTCGCCGCCATCGGCGCCCACGGGGCCGCGGCGGCGCGTCTGCGCGCAGAGCGGACTCGCGCTCACGAGCGCGAGCGCAAGGATCATCATCGTGTGAAGGCATTTCGTCTGAATCGTCATGGCACTTCTCCTTGGTAGGTGTGGGAAACAGTTTATCACAAAACCTTCATCTTAGGCAAATCCTGAATGTCGACCACGCCGAGCAGTCTGCCGTCGGGGGCGACCACGGGGAGGTCGTCGACCGAACGCGCCTCGAAGACGCGCAGCAGCTCGACCGCGTAGGCGTCGCCGCCAATGGTGAGCGGCGCGCGCGTCATGTGGCGCGAAACGGGGTCGGTGAGCACGTCGCGCCCCTGGCTCACATGGCGGCGGAAGTCGCCGTCGGTGAAGATGCCGAGCAGTTTGCCCGCCTCGTCCACGACCACGGCGCTGCCGGCCTGCGCCTTCGTCATCGCGAGCAGCGTGTCGAGCACGGCGGTGTCGGGCGCGACGGCCGCCACGCGCGCGCCCGTGCGCATCACGTCGGCCACGCGCAGAATCAGCGCGCGCCCGATCGCGCCCGCCGGATGGTTGAGCGCGTAGTGCGCCTTGTCGAAGCGCTGCGCGTCGATGAGCGTCATCGCGAGCGCGTCGCCCATCGCCATCGTGGCGGTGGTGGAGGTCGTGGGCGCCATGCCGAAGGGGCACGCCTCGGGGCCGCACGGAATCGCGAGATGGAGGTCGGCGAGGCGCGCGAGCGTGGAGGCGGGGTTGCCCGTCATCGCCACGACCTTCAGGCCGTGGCGGCGGATCGCGGGAATGAGGCGCACGAGCTCCTCGCTCTCGCCGCTGAAGGAAAGCGCAAGCAGCAGGTCGCGGGCGGCGACCATGCCGAGGTCGCCGTGCATCGCCTGCACGGGATTGAGCACGATGGAGCGCGTGCCGGTGGAGGCGAAGATCGCGCTCATCTTCTCGGCGACGTGCAGATTCTTGCCCACGCCCGTGACGACCACGAGCCCTTCGGCGGAGATGCAGTCGAGGATGGCCTGCACCACGGCGACAAACGAGGCATCGAGAGAGTCGCGGGTCTTTTCGAGCCCGGCGATCTCGATGGCGAAGACGCGCCGCGCCTGGTCGAGCACAGCCTTCTGGTCGAGCACAGCTCGACCATCAACGCTGCAATGAGGGCAATGCACCTCTGCGCGTGCTCCAAGACCACGAGGAGCCGCGGAAGGGCAATGCGCCTCTGCGCGTGCTCCAAGACCACGAAGAGCCGCGGATGCCCTGTGCTCGGTGTCAGATTTCCCCATTGTCGCCAACCCGATGGAGCCTTACTTGGTGACGCTCTGCAGCAGCGTGACGCAGATGGTGCCCACGATGTCTTCGGCGCTGCAGCCGCGCGAAAGGTCATTCATGGCCTTGGCGAGACCCTGCAGATTCGGGCCGATGGCCACGGCGCCGCCGAGGCGCTGCGCGATCTTGTAGCCGATATTGCCGGCCTGGAGATCGGGAAACACGAAGACGTTGGCGTTGCCCTGGATGTCGCCGCCCGGATTCTTGAGCTGACCGACGGCGGGGGCGATCGCCGCGTCGAACTGCAGCTCGCCATCCATCTTGATGCCCTTCTCGGCGAAGAGGGGCTTGGCGAGGGCCACGGCCTTCTGCACCTTCTCCACGAGCTCGCCCGCGGCGGAGCCCTTCGTGGAATAGCTCAGGAACGCGACGCGCGGCTCGTTGCCCGTGAGGTCGCGATAGGTCTGCGCGCTCGCAAGGCCGATGTCGACGAGCTGCTCGGCGGTGGGGTTGGGAATCACGGCGCAGTCGCCGAAGGCGAGCACGCTGTCGCCGCTCGGCGTGGGCTCGCGCAGGTCGAGCAGGAAGCAGCTGGATGCCGTCTTCACGCCCTTCTGCGTGCCGAGCGTGTGGAACGCGGCGCGGAGCATGTCGCCCGTGGAGGCGATCGAGCCCGCCACGAGGCCATTGACGCGGCCGAGCTTGACCATCATGCCGCCGAAATAGATGCGCTTCGTGCGCAGCGTCTTCTGCGCGCCGGCGAGGTCGATGAGTTTCTGCTTCTCGGCGGGCTTGCGCGCTTCCTTCGCATTCCACGCCTCAAGGTAGGCGGCCTCGAGCTCGGCGTCGCCCTGGGTGTAGTCGATCGTCGTGATGCTGCGCTCGGCGAGCGAGAGGCCGGCCTTGGCCTCGGCGTCGGCGATTTCCTGCGCCGTGCCCAGCACGATGGGCGTGCAGATGTGGCGATCCACGCAGCTGCACGCGGCTGTAATGACACGTGGATCAAGACCTTCGGGCAGAACCACGGTTCCAGAAAGTTTCGAGGCCTTTTCGATGATCGACTTGATGGCATTCATTTTGCACTTTAAAAGTTAAACGTTAAACGTTAAAAATTAGCAGCCGCACAACTCGATGTGCTTCCCAATCTTCAACATCCAACTCTCTAACTTTTAACCTCCAATTTTCACTTTACCGGTTAACGTTTAACTTTACCGTTTAACCTTTGACCTTTAATTTTTAACGTTTAACTTTTAATCTTTAACCTTGAAGGACGGAAAGGACCTCGCGGGCGATCATGAGCTCTTCGTTGGTGGGGATGACGACCACGGGAATCTTGGAGTCCTTGGTGGAGATCACGCCGGTGAGGCCGCCGCGGATCTTGGCGTTGGCCTTCTTGTCGAGCTTCACGCCAAGGGCGCCGAGGCGCTTGACGATCTCCTCGCGCAGCTCGGAGGCGTTTTCGCCGATGCCGCCCGCCATGACGATCGCGTCGGCGCCGCCCACGAGCGCGTTGTAGCCGCCCACGTAGATCGCGGCGCGATGGCCGAACGCCTCAAGGGCCTCGAGCGCGTCGAGGTCGCCCTTCTCCGCCTTGGCGACCACGTCGCGGGAATCGCCGCCCTTCACGCCCGCCAGCCCCTGAAAGCCCGACTCCTTGTTAAGGAGGGTGTCGATCTGATCGACCGTGTAGCCATGCTTGGCGAGGAAGAAGATCACGCCCGGATCCACGCGGCCGCAGCGCGTGCCCATGATCAGGCCGTCGAGGGGCGTGAGGCCCATCGTGGTGTCGAGGCACTCGCCGTTCCGGATGGCGGCGATGGAGGAGCCGTTGCCGAGGTGGCACGTGACGAGGTTGACCTTCTTCAACGGCTTCTTGAGCCACGCGGCGGCGGCCTGCGTGAGGAACTTGTGCGACGTGCCGTGGAAGCCGTACTTGCGCAGACCGAACTTCCGCGTGAGCGGCCGCGGCAGCGCGTACTCGTAGGCGCAGCCCGGCATCGTCTGATGGAACGCGGTGTCGAACACGGCCACGTTGGGCACGCCCTTCGCCGCCTTCTCGCACGCCTCGATGCCCTGCAGATTCGCGGGGTTGTGCAGCGGCGCGAGCGGCACGCACTTCTGGATGAGCTTCTTCGCGGCGGCGTTGATCTTCGCGGGGGCGGAGAACTTGTCGCCGCCATGCACCACGCGGTGGCCGATCGCATCGAGCTCCGCGAGGCTCTTGATCACGCCGATCTCCGGGTCGGTCAGCACCGCCATCACCTGGGCAATGGCCGCGGTGTGATCCTTCATCGGCGTCTCGCGCACGACCTTGTCGCAGCCCGTCTTCGTGTAGACGAGGCGCGAACCGGCAATGCCGATGCGCTCGACGAGCCCCTTGCAGAGCATCTGCTCGCCCTTCATGTCGAAGAGCTGGAACTTGAGCGACGACGAGCCGCAGTTGACGACGAGAACTTTCTGGATGTTCATGGTGCTTGGTGCTTAGTGCTTGGTGCGGGGTGAGGGGTGAGGGGTGCGGGG
>CAVEDG010000063.1:0-8547 GCA_963614205.1 bacterium
CGACTATGGTGCGGACTGATTGCTTGATTTGTGCGGGCCAGTCGTGCGACTATGGTGCGGACGGGAATGAGATTTCTGTGCGTAATATGTGTGGCGATTTCAAGTCGCGGTCGGCGATGGAACGCCGACCCTACCGCGCAACGCCCCGTTGGGCAGGTACCAATTTGCCGCTTGCGAACCATTCGGAATCTTTGGTATACTGTAGGCACTTTGGAAAGGCTAAGTAGGCATGGCATGTATGCAGTATACCATTCGCGGCATCCCGGAGGCGCTTGACTTCGGATTGCGCCAGTATGCAAAGGCAGAGTCGAAGAGTCTCAACCAAGTCCTCGTCGATATGCTTGCGACGGGTCTTGGCATCTTTCAGAGAACGCCGAGAAACGAGGACCTGCTGGCCCTGGCGCATACGTGGGTGGACGATCCTGAAGCCGACACGGCATTGGCGGACATGAGGACGATCGACGAGGATCTCTGGAAATGACGATTCTCATCGATACGAACCGTTATTCCGACTTTGCGAAGGGCGAGGAAACGGCCGTCGAGCTCTTCACGACCGTCAAGCGCATCTTTGTGCCTTTTGTCGTCGTCGCCGAGCTTCGGGCGGGCTTCCAGTGCGGAACGATCTCGCGGAAGAATGAAGCCACGCTTGTGCGCTTTCTCGCCAATGACCGCGTATCCGTGCTCTATGCCGATGCGCAGACGACGCAGTTCTATGCGGAAATCTATGCAATGCTGCGGCGGAAGGGTACGCCCATTCCGACAAACGATCTCTGGATTGCGGCTCTGGCCGTTCAGCACGCCCTTCCGCTCTGCTCACGCGACGCCCACTTTGACGCGATCCCACAACTGGCTCGCGTGCCCTGATGCGTGGAATGGGACTCCGTCGCAGTCAACGAATTTTTGGTATACTTTCAAGTTGTTTCCAAACACGAGACGGAGAAGAGAAGACGCAATGAATACGGTTTTGATCGGTTCCCAGTGGGGCGATGAAGGCAAGGGCAAGGTCATCGACGTGCTCACGGACAAGGCGGACTACGTGGTGCGCTACCAGGGCGGCTCCAACGCGGGGCACACCGTGATCGCCGAGGGGCGCACGCGCGTGCTGCGCCTCATTCCGAGCGGCATTCTCCATCCCGGCAAGATCTGCATCATCGGCAATGGCGTGGTGATGAACCCGCTCGACCTCATCGACGAGATCGAGGCCATGCGCGCGACGGGCGTGGAGCCGAAGGGCCGCCTCTTCATCTCCACGCGCACGCAGATGGTGATGCTCTACCACCGCGCGCTCGACAAGGCCGAGGAGGCCGCGCGCCCGAAGGGCCGCAAGATCGGCACGACCGGCCGCGGCATCGGCCCGGCCTACGCCGCGAAGGTGTCGCGCACGGGCCTGCGCTGCGGCGACATGCTCGCCGCCAACTTCCTCGACCTCGTGCGCGAACAGGTGGAGGAGACCAACCGCCGCCTGCGCATGCTGCGCGCCGAGCGCGTGGACGCCGGCGACGCGCTCGACGTGCCCGGCTGCACGATCCGCGACTACCAGATGGACGCCGACGAGATCGTGGCCGTCTACAAGGCCGCGCAGGAGAAGCTCGCCCCCTACATCCGCGACACCGTGCCGATGCTGCACCGGGCGAAGGCGGAGGGGAAGTCCATTCTGCTCGAGGGCGCGCAGGGCACGATGCTCGACGTGGACTTCGGCACGTATCCGTTCGTGACGTCGTCCAACCCCACCTCGGGCGGCGCGTGCATTGGCAGCGGCCTTTCGCCGCGCGACATCGACTGCGTGGTCGGCGTGATCAAGGCCTACACCACGCGCGTGGGCGAAGGCCCGTTCCCGACGGAGCTCTACAACGCGGTCGATCTGCAGGATCCCGACGGCAGGACGATGGCCGAGCGCGGCCACGAGTTCGGCGCCGTGACGAAGCGGCCGCGCCGCACGGGCTGGTTCGACGCCGTCGTCGCCCGCTGGGCGCAGCAGGTCAACGGCGTGGACTACTGGGCGATGACGAAGCTCGACGTGCTCGACACGCTGCCGCGCCTCAAGATCTGCGTGGCCTACGAGCTCGACGGCCGGCGCATCGACGACATGCCCACCTCCGCCGCCGAGCTCGCCCGCGTGAAGCCGATCTACGAGGAGATGGAGGGCTGGATGTGCGAGACCTCGCACGTCACGCGCCTCGAAGACCTGCCGCCCAAGGCGCGCGCCTACGTGGATCGCCTCGTGGAACTCTCCGGCGCGAAGCTGGGCATCCTCTCCATCGGGCCGGCGCGCGAATCGACGCTGCGCCTTGCGTTGTAGGGACGAGAGGCGGTGTCGTTCATGAATCCCGTGCTGAAACGAACGCTGTGCGGCCTCGCGGTCGGCTTCGGCGTGCTGGCGCTGTTTCTCTACTGTCCGCTCAAGGCGCTGCCGATGCTGCTGCTCGCGCTCTCCACGCTCGTGCAGTTCGAGTTCTACCAGATGGCGCGGCGCTACGAGCCGATGACGGTGTCGGGGCTGCTTGTGGGCGCGGCCGTGCTGATCGCCACGGCGGCGCTGCCGGGGCTCGAGGGATTCGCGACGTGCGTGGCGGTGGGGTCGCTCGTGGCGTCTCCGCTCGTCTTCCTGCTCGCGTGCAGCGCGCTCTTCCGCTCGCGCTTCCGCTCCCCCGTGGGCACGCTCGGCGCCACGCTGCTCGGCATTCTCTACGTGCCGCTGCCGCTCTCGTTCTTCCTGCGCCTCGTGCAGCTCAATCCCGCCGACGGTCATCTGCTCTTCGCGATGCCCGCCACGCGCGTGGGGCTCTACACGCTCTTCTTCCTCGTGGCCGTGGCGAAGCTCTCGGATACGGGCGGGTTCGCGTTCGGCATGGCGATGGGCCGCCACAAGATGTGCCCCTCGATCTCGCCGAACAAGTCGTGGGAAGGGCTGATCGGCTCGATGGTCTTCGCGACGCTCACCACGCTCGGCTTCGTGTGGCTCGCGCGGCGCTTCGACTGGGCGGCGGCGTGTCCGCTCTGGTCGTGGCTCACCTATGCGCGCGCGGTGCCGGCGGGCATCGTGTTCGCGCTCGTGGCGACGGCGGGCGATCTCGTGGAAAGCCGCTTCAAGCGCGAGTGCGGCGTGAAGGACTCCTCGTCGTTCCTGCCCGCGGGCATGGGCGGCTGCCTCGACACGCTCGACTCGATCATCTTCCTGCCCGCGCTCGTCTATCCCCTCTACGTGCTGTCGCTGCGAGGTGCCCTGTGATGCAGAAGATCCTCTTCATCGGCGACGTGGTCGGCTCGCCGGGCCGGCGCATCCTGCGCGAGAACCTGTCACGCATCCGGCGCGAGCTCGGCGTGGCGGCCGTGGTCGTCAACGCCGAAAACTGCGCCGCCGGCTCCGGCATCACCGTGCCGCTCGCCGAGGAGATCCTCGCCGCGGGCGCGGACGCGATCACGCTCGGCGACCACACCTGGGGCCAGAAGGAATTCGCCGGCTCCATCGGCCGCGTGCCCACTCTCGTGCGCCCCGCGAACCTGCCGCCCGAATCGCCGGGCAAGGGCTGGACGCTCATCACCACGCCCACGTGCCGCTTCGCGCTCCTCAACCTGCTCGGCCGCGTCTTCATGGGCCCGATGGACTGCCCCTTCCACGCGGCCGACGCCGCGCTGCGCGCCATGCCGAAGGACGTCCCCGTGTTCGTGGACTTCCACGCCGAGGCCACGAGCGAGAAGATCGCCCTCGCCCACTATCTCGACGGCCGCGTCACGGGCGTGGTCGGCACGCACACGCATGTGCAGACATCCGACGCCGTGGTGCTGCCCGGCGGCACCGCCTTCCAGACCGACCTCGGCATGACCGGTCCGTGGCATTCGTCCATCGGCCGCGACTTCCGTCCCGTGCTGCAGAAGTTCATCACGGGCGTGCCCGCGCGCTTTGACGTGGCGGAGGGTCCGTGCACGCTCGAAGGCGCCGTGATTTCGTTCGACCCCGCCTCCCGAAAGGCCGCGGGCATCGTGCCGTTCCGCTATCGGGAGCCGCTCGCATGATCGCGTATCTGAAGGGCGTTCTCGCCGAGAAGGACATCACGCGCGTGGTGGTGGACTGCGGCGGCGTGGGCTACGAGGCCGCCGTGCCGCTTTCCACGTTCGACCGTCTGCCGGCGGTGGGCGACGCCGTGATGCTCTACACGCACCACGAAGTGCGCGAAGACGCGCAGCTGCTCTTCGGCTTCGCCACGCGGGCGGAGCGCGACATGTTCCGGCTCGTCACGTCCGTTTCCGGCGTGGGGCCGAAGCTCGCGCTCGCCATTCTCTCCGGCTTCACCGTGGGCGACCTGCAGCTCGCCGTGTCGCAGGGCGACTCCAAGCGCCTCGCCGCCGTCAAGGGCATTGGCAAGAAGACGGCCGCGCGCCTCGTGATCGAGCTCAAGGACAAGATCAACCCCATCGAGGCGCTCGCCAACGCCACCGCCGAAACCTCGCGCGAACAGGGCGCCGTGCTGCGCGACGCGATGCTCGCGCTCACGTCGCTCGGCTTCAGCGAAGACGTGGCCCGCGCCAAGGTGCAGCAGGCGCTCGAGGCCAACCCCGCGCTCGATGACGCCCAGGCCATCATCAAGAAGGCGCTCGGCGGCAAGTAGGAAATCCTACGGATCCTCCTGCCATTCCAGATAGACCGGTTTGGAGTCCTTGATCGTCATCTTCGCCTTCACCACGTGCTTCATGCCCATGGACGACGCGATGATCGTGACGCGATAGAGGGCGCCTTCGCCGGAACCGCCCTCGTACGCGAGATACTCCTGCGCATCCTGCTTGATGTAGCCCTGGCAGATTTCGTTGAGCTTCGACCAGTCCTTGATGAGCGTGCCGTTCGCCTCGTCTTCGAGATCGACCTCCTGGCCATCCATGTCGATGCCGTTGCGCCATTCGAGGATGGCGTTGACGACGTCGAGCATCGTCTCGTCCTCGAGGTCCTCGGGGTCGTCGGCGCGGATGCCGGGGATGTTGAGCAGCACGTCGCGTTCGGCGAGGTTGACGTTGATCTTCTTGCCGCCGAAGACGCCCAGCACCTTGTCGAGCGTGTTCGAGATCACGATGTCGTCCTCCTCCTTGCGGCCGTCGTTGTAGTAGGGGCCGCCCGTGAGCACGGCGGGGTGCAGGCGGAAGGCGCCGACCAGTTCGAGCTCCTTGAGATCCTTGATCGCGCCGTTGCGGGGCTTGTACTTCTCCTCGTCGTTCTCCTCGGCGAGGTCGGCGTAGTAGTCGATCTCGCCGCTGTCGCCCGCGTTGTCGCCGTAGTCGCCCTTCTTCACGTCGTCGGCGTCGTACCAGTCGATCCAGCTGTTGAGGAAATATTCATGGTCGTCTTCCGGCACGCCCACCCAGTAGAGGATGTTCTCCCAGATCTGCGCATAGTGCGGATCGCCCTCGGGCTGCAGGTTGTTGATGTTGAACTTGGGTCCGCCGCCCTCGCCGCCGCCCACGCTCTCGATCACCACCGTGACCGCGCCGCGCCCCGAGAGCTCGGCCGCGCGCGCCGCGTCGTCGCCCCGGAAGTCCTCCGGCATCTTGTCGTCCACCACGATCGGCCCGATCGTCACCGTGGCGCCGCTCTGCTTGAGCGCGCGCTTCTCCACCAGCCAGCGGTCGTCCTCGAGCAGCTCGTCAATGTCTTCGTCTTCCGAATAGGCCGACACGGACTGGTGGTTCGCCACGATCATCTCGCCGAGCGTCTTGCCCGCGTCGATCAGGTTCTCCAGCTGCGCGCGCTCGCGCACGTACACGTTCACGGAGGCCTGCAGCTTCGCCTCCACCGCGAAGCTCATCACGATCACCGACAGCACGGCGATCGTCCAGATCACGAGGATGAGCGCGGAGCCCCTGGTGCGCGCGCCGCTCATTTCTTCTTGCCTCCGTCGCCCGACTTCTCGCCCTCGAGCGCGAACGGCTTCTGCGACAGCTGCCACGCGGGAATCTCCACCACGCGCAGAATCGGCAGAGGCTCCTCGTCCCGCTCCGCGGGCTTCATCCGGAACGTGATCTTCACGCGGTACGGAATCGAGTTCGAGGTTTCCCACTCCTCGGCCCACTTGGGCCGGTTGTCGGTCTCGACCTCGCTCGCGTCCTTCTGCACCTGGCAGTCGAAGCCGACCACGTCCTCCACGAGCAGCATCTCCTCGCCGTAGTCGTCCTCGTCGAAGCGCGTCTCGTCGTCCTCCACGAAGAGGTCGGGATTCCACACGCGGATCTTGAGCCCGCCGGGCTCGTCCTTGCCGCGCTCCTCCTCCACCCACATGCGCACGCGGTGCGTCGAGGAGCTGAAGACGGACTTGCTGCCGATCATGGAGGCGCCGAGCTTCGTCCACTCGATCATGTCGCTGTCGCCGGGGTCTTCGCCGTCGCCGTTGTCGATGAGCATGAAGCCCCATTCGTCCTTCTGGTTGCCGTCGGCGGGATAGTAGGCGCTGCGCAGCCCGGCCACGATCTGGTTGAGCGCGTAGTCGGCCGTCTGCATGCGGTCGGCGAGCGTTGTGGCGCGGTGCCAGCCGTTGATGACGGAGGTGAACGCCACGCCCCCCACGATCGTCATGATCGACAGAATGAGGATCGCCGCCAGCAGCTCGATCAGCGTGAAGCCGTTGCGTTTCATTTCGCGGTGCTCTCCGAATTGGACGACGCCTTCGCGCCGCCGGACGACGTGCCCTTCCACCACAGCTTCACGACGTCGACGGACTCCTTGCGGCCGCCGAAGTTGTCGCCGCCCCAGCGCACGGTCGTGCGCAGCGTGTAGATGCCGCCGTTGCGCTCGAGCTCTTCGTCCTCGATGTCGTCCACAAACCGTTCCACGGTATAGCCCTGCAGATCTTCGCGGTCGGCGCGCGAGAGCTCGAGTTCGAGGTCGTCGGTGAGTTCCTCGGCGCGTGTCTCCTCGACGTTGAGCAGGTCGTCGTCGAGCGGATCGCCCGTGATCTGGTCGACGGCGGGCACGGGATGCACCATCTCGAAGTAGTTCAGCACGCGCATGGCCGTCTCGAAGCGCGCCGAGGCCGTCATGAGCTTGTAGCTCTGCAGGAAGAGCCCCAGCACGGCCACGATGCCGAGCGTGAGGATCACGGAGGCCACGAGCACCTCGATGAGCGTGAAGCCGCGCCGGCGCATCAGCGGTCCTCCTCGTCGTCGTCGGTCACGCGCCCGAAGCGCCCCACCTCCATCGTCACGGCCTTCGTCTCGTCCGAGCCGTCCTTCCAGATCTTGACCTCGTAGGGATCGCAGCGGCCGTTGGGTTCGTAGACCACGGTGAACGGCTCGCCCATCGCCGTCGCGGTCGTCGTAGCGGCGTCGGTCGCCGTCTCCGCGCCCGCCTCGGTCGTCTTCGCGCGCGCCTTCTCCTGCTGTTCGCGGTTCTTGCGCAGCAGGAAGTCCGCCGTGCTGAACACGGAAATGCGCGAGCGGCGCTGCGTGGTCTCCTCCTTCGTCTGCGCGCGGATGTGGATGCCCTCGAAGTCGCGCGGCTCGGGCGAGAGCGGGTCATCCGCCTCCATCTCGCCCTCCGATTCCGCCTCGGCGTCAAGCTGATCCACGGGTTCGCCCGTGAGCGTGGTCGCCACGTTCTGCGCGCCGCCGGCCACGCCGAAGCCCGCGCCGCCGGAGGCGCCCGCCCCCTCGGCCTCGGCGTCCTTCGCGTAGCTCGTGGAGAGGCGGCTCTTCACGAACACGCCGTCCTCCTCGATCTCCTCGATCGTGAGCACCACGGGCCGCTGCTTGAGCAGGGCGATCGCGCGCGCATGGCCCGCATACTGCTGCACGGCGCGCGTGGCGTCGGCCATCTGCGCGGACTTCACGCCCGCGCCGAAGCTGACCACCGCCGTGCCCACGAGGATGCCCACGATCACGAGCGCCACGAGGACTTCGATGAGAGTGAAGCCGCTCTTCCGCACGATCACGCCCCCGACGCGACGTTCAAAGGCTAGCGCTTGTCCTCGAACGCGGAAAGATCGTCGTCGCCGCCCTGTTCGCCGTCCGGGCCGTTCGAGTAGATGTTGAAGCGGCCGCCCTTGCCCTTCTTCTCGTAGCGCAGCGGCTCGCCCCACGGATCGATGAGCGCGTCCGAGCCGCCCTCGATGTAGGGTTCCTCGCCGCTCGTGAGCGCGTCCACCCAGGCGTCCTGCGATTCGGGCACCTTGCCGCGGTGCTCGTTCTGGTACTGGATCGTGGCGTTCTTCGCCGTGTCGATGAGCTGGCGCGCCGCGTTGATGCGGGCGTTCTTGAGATACTTGTTGATGTTCGGCACCGCGACGGCGGCCATGATGCCGACAATCGAGATGGCGATGATGATTTCAATGAGCGTGAAGCCCGCCTTCGCGGCCTTCTCCGTAAGCGTGGTCTTGTTCATGGGTTCTGTTCCTTGCTCTATTCTCAAAAACGCACTCGCTAGTTTACCACATCGCCGCTCCCGTGGCAATCGCAATGGGTTTTCAATCGTAATTCCCAAAATTTGTCATTCGTCATTCATGATCACTTCAGCTCGACCTCTTCGAGCCGCACCAGCTCGCGGCCCTTGAACTCGTAGCAGAGGAAGTG
>CAVEDG010000064.1:0-8398 GCA_963614205.1 bacterium
TCGCAGAGAAGCTCGGGCTGCGCGCCTGGCTCAAGCGCAACGTGGGCGCCCACGAGATTCCGCCGCGCGCCAAGCTGCTGGCGGACGCGATGGAGGCCATCATGGGCGCGATCTGGCTTGATGGCGGGCTGGAGGCCGCGCGCGACGTCTTCATGCGTCTGCCCCTGCCGTTCAACGCGGAGTTCCACGAATGGGACCTGAACCCCAAGGGCTATCTGCAGATCCGCGCGCAGACCATCGGCCACCAGCGGCCCGTCTACGAACTGCTCGAGATGAAGGGCGCGGCGCACCAGCCGATCGTGACGGTGCGCGTGACGGTCGTGGGCATGGGCTCGGCCGAGGCCACGGCCGGCTCGAAGTCCGCCGCCGAAGTCGCCGCCGCCGCCGCCCTCCTGCGTCAGGCGGCCGCTCAGACCGGCCAGGGCTAATGTGCTATACTGTGTGCATGGAGTCCTGTCCCATTGCCATCGTCGGCGCGTCGTGCCGGTTCGCGGGGGCGCCTGATCCGGGCGCCTTCTGGCGGCTGATCATGCGCCGCGCCAGCGCGCTCGCTCCGTTCGGCGAGGATCTCGCCCTGGCGCCGGGCGCGCGCAATCTCTTCCCCGGGCGCGCGTATCCCACGCACGGCGGCCTGCTCGGGCCGCTCTACGCCTGCGTGCCGCGCGACATCACGTTCCCGCGCCAGATCAACGCGGGCGAGAACCAGGATCTCTACTTCGCCGTGCAGCTCGCGTTCGACGCGCTGGCGGACGCGGGGATGCGTCCCCACGCATCCGAGTCCGTGCGCGGCACGGTGCGCTTCGGCTACGCGCCGCCGTTCAGCACGTCCACGATGAACTGGCTGCAGCACACGTTCTTCGTGGACCAGACGATGGACATCCTGGCGCGTTCGTTCCGCACGGCGCCGGCGGAGACGCTCGCCGACGTGCGCGCGAAGCTGGTCGAGTCGCTGCCCGCCGCCGACACGGCGAGCTTCCTCTCCGGTGCGGGCCATCGCATCGCGGACTGGATCGCGCGCGAATGTTCCTTCTCCGGCGGCGCGACCACGCTTGACGCGGGCGCGCTTTCCGGCATTGCGGCGCTGCGCGCGGCGATGGACGATCTGCGCAGCGGCCGCGCCGACGTGGCGCTTGCGGGCGCGCTCACGCCGCCGCTCAGCCGCGCCCTGCTCGAAGGGCTTACCGGCGAAATCGAGTTCTCCACCGCGGGCGAGCTTGCGCCGTTCGACCGCGACGCGAAGGGCACGGTGCCGGGCGAGGGCGGCGCGTTCTTCGTGCTCAAGCGCGAGGCGGACGCCCTGCGCGCGCACGACCGCATCTACGCGCTCGCGCGCGCCGCGGCGTGCGGCACCGCGCCGATGGACGCGATGCTCGCGGCGGCGGTGGAGCGCGCGGGCGTGCCGCTGCAGTCCATCCAGCTCATCGAGGGCGACGGCTGCGGCGTGCCGGCGCTCGACGCGGCCGAAGTCGCGGCCGTGCAGCGCAGCTGGGGCGAGCACCGGCCCGGCGGGCCGCTCGTGGGCCTCGGCTCGGTGAAGGGCAACATCGGCCACTGCTTCCGCGCCTCGGCGGCGGCGGCGATTCTCAAGACGGCGATCGCGCTGCGGCGCAAGGTGCTGCCGCCGCAGGTGCCGGCGGAGCGGCCGCTCGACGCGCTCGCACATCTCGGTTCCTCCGTGTACGTGCTCAACGAGGCGCGGCCGTGGATCACGGGCGACCCCAGCTCGCCGCGCCGCGCGGTGGTGCTCATGGGCGACTTCAGCGACCGGCGCGCGGCGCTCGTGCTCGAGGAGGAACCCACGGCGGAGGATCGGTCATGAACGCGGATCTCAGCGAATCCTTTGGCAGCGAGCTCGTGCTGCTCGGTGCGGCGGACGACGCGGCGCTCGCGGAGGCGGCGGAGCGGCTTGCGCGGTTTCTCGACCAGGCGCCGGGCGTGCCGCTCTGCGACGTGGCCTACACGTGCGCGAAGGACTTTGCGGCGAACCACGCCGCCGTGCTCGCGGTCGTCACGCACTCGGTGGCCGACCTGCGCGGCCGGCTCGTCTCGGCGGCGGGGCGCATTCGCGGCGGCAGCGCGCGTGTGCGCGACAAGGGCGGCACCTACTACTTCCGCCGGCATCTGCTTGGCGGCGACTCGGGCGGCCGGCTCGCGTTCGTGTTTCCGGGCGCGGCATCGTTCTACCCCGACATGCTGCGCGACCTCGCGATGGTCTTCCGCGAATGTCGCCTGCCGTTCGACGAGCTCGAGGCCGCGCTTGCGGGGCGCGGGCTCTTCCAGCCCTCCGACTTCGTGTTCCCGCCCGCGCCCTACTACCGCCACGACGCGGACGTCTTCACGGGCGGCGCCTACGCGGAGGCCGTGGTCTCCACCTATTCGGCGAACGCGGCGATCGTGCGCATCCTCGACACGCTCGGCATCCACCCCGACGGCACGACGGGCTTCGCGGGCGGCGACCTGAACGCGCTCATCGCGGCCGGCTGCTTCGGGCGCAAGTTCGACCGCGCGCGCCGGCTCGACTTCCTGCGCGAAACCTACAAGGTCGTCAACACCGCCGTGGCCCATGCGGGGCTGCCCACGTGCGCGCTCGTGGCCATGCTCACGGCGCACCCGGAGGAGGCGGAGCGCGTGCTCGCCGCGCTCGACCCCGCCGACGCCCAGATCGCCTTCGCGCTCTCGCCCAAGCAGTGGACGCTCGCGATCGCGCCGCATGCCGTGGAGGAGGTGCAGAAGGTGCTTGCCGCCGTGGGCGTGCGCGGCCGTCGGCTGCAGATCGACCGGCCGTTCAACACGCCCTGGTGCCGCGGCGTGCTGCCGCTCTTCGGCAAGCTCGCCGGCCACTGGGTGGACGAAAAGCCGCAGATTCCGCTCTACTCCTGCGGCCTCGCCGCGCCACTGCCGCCCAAGACGCGCAAGGTGCGCGACGCCGCCAGCGACCAGTGGGTCAGGCCCGTGCGCTTCGGCGAGACGATTCGCCGCATGCGCGCGGACGGCTTCACGGTCTTCCTCGAGGCCGGGCCGCGCGGCGCGCTCACGGGCGTGATCGACGACGTGCTGCGCGGCGAGGAGCACGTGGCGCTCGCGGCGGACTCGATCCACCGCGGCGGCATTCTGCAGCTGCAGCACGTGGTCGGCGCGCTTGCCGCGCTCGGCGCGCCCGTCACGCCTGCCGCGCTCTTCGCGCACAGGCGGCCGCGCCGGCTCGACTTCGCCTCGCCGTTCACGATCGAAATGCGCGCCGAGCGGGAAATGCCGCTTGCGCGCGAGTTCCCGCGCCTCATGCTTTTCTCGGACCCGACCGCGCTCGGCGCCGTGATGACGCCCGAGGCGACGCCGGGCCGGCGCAACAAGGTCGCCGAACGCGCCGCGGCCGCCGCCGCGCGCGCGCGCCGCCAGAAGCAGTTCGAATTCGGCGCCATCCTGCCGCTCATCTCCAACGCCGACGTGGTGGACGACCAGCCCGGCATCCGCGAGATCGTCAAGACGTTCTCCTTCCGCGAAGAGCCGTTCCTTGCGGATTTCGCGCTCGGCGCCGCGCAGCTCGAGCATCCCGGCGGGCTCGCGGCCGGCGGCCTGCACGGCCTCGTGCTGCTCACGCCCGTGGCCGGCGCGGAGATCATGGCCGAGGCCGCGCAGGCGCTCATGCCGAACCGCCACGTGGTGGCGGTGGAGGATCTGCAGAGCCGGCGGCGCATCGCCTTCCGGCACGGCCGCCTGCGCGTGTTCGTGCGGGCCGAGCGCACGGCGAGCGACGACCCCGCGCGCACCGCGGTGCGCGTGCAGCTGCGCGAGGAGGCGCCCGACTCGGCCTGGACGTGGCCCGCGCAGGAGGCCATCTTCCTGCTCGCCGCCGAGCCGCCCGTGCCCGAAGCCTTCGTGCCGCCGCCCCTCGGCAAGCCGCGCGACGTGCACTGGACCGACAGCGACATCTACCCCGACCGCCTCTTCGCCGGACCCTGCCTGCGCGGCATCCGCGCCGCCGACCGCTGGAGCGAAGTCGGTCTCGACTACGAGCTCGAAGCGCCCGCGAGCGACCGCGCCGTCACGCACACGAAACTGCCCGTGTGGACGCTCAACCCGCAGCTGCTCGCCGCCGTTACGGACGGCTTCTCGCTCTGGCGCAGCCACGAGCGCTTCCCGGGCGCGTTCTCGTTCCCGTTCCGCGTGCGCCGCATCGCGCTGCACGCGCCCGTGACCGAGGGCATGCGCCTGCACGCCTACCTGCGCAACACCGGCGTCACGCCGCAGTCGCTCATCGTGGACATCCTCGTCTCCGACGGCAACGGCAAGCTCGTGCTCGAGCTGCGCGGCTACGAGGAGCTCACCGAGCGCGTGCCCGACGACTACCGCCACCTGCTGCTTTCGCCCGTGACGACGTATCTCACGAAGCCGCTCGCGCCGGCGCTGCTCGGCTCGCCCGCCACGGGCGTGGCCTCCGCGTGCATCACCGACGTGCCCTACAAGCTCTTCGAGCGCAACGAGGAAATCTGGCTCAAGACGCTCTCGCACGTGGTGCTCAACAAGACCGAGCGCGTGGACTTCGCGAACCTCTCCGGCTCCGCGAGCCGCCGCACGGAATGGCTCTTCGGCCGCATCGCCGCGAAGGAGGCCGTGCGCCGCTTCCTGCAGGACAACTACCAGGCGCGCTGGTGCCCCGCCGACGTGCAGATCTGGTGCGACGACAGCGGCAAGCCCCATCCCATCGGCCGCTGGAAGGACGACCATCTCACGACGTCCATCGACCTCGCCATCGCCCACACGGCGCAGTTCGTGGTGGCGGTGGTGGCGGCGAACGCGCGCGCGGGCGTGGACGTGGAGTCGCGCGACCGCGACCTCTCGGAGGAGTTCACGCGCGGCGTGTTCACGCCCGAGGAGCTCGACCTCGCCGTGCGGGCGGTGAACGCGCCGAGCGCGGTGGTGCGCTTCTGGTGCGCGAAGGAGGCCGTGTCGAAGGCGCTCGGCACGGGCATCCGCTATTCGCCGCGCGAGCTCGTGGTCGCGTCGTTCCAGCCCGAGACGGGCGAGATGACCGTGCAGCTCACGGGCCAGTGGCTGGAGCCGTTCAAGCAGTTCACGGGGCGCGCGATCGCCGTCTCCTCCACCGTGGTGAAGGGCCACGTGCTCGCCAGCTGCTTCATCCCCGAGAGTTTGTTCGCATGATCGCCTCGATGCGCGCCACGTCCTCCGGCGTATCCACGCCCACGCCTTCGTCGTCGGTGCGGATGCACGCGATCTTCGCGCCCATCCAGAGCGCGCGCAGCTGCTCGAGCTTCTCGGTCTTCTCGAGGGCGCACGGCTGCTCGGCGATGAAGCGGCGCAGGAAGCCGCCGCGGTAGGCGTAGATGCCCAGATGGCGCACGTAGAGGCCCGTGGTGCAGTCCTCGGGCGTGTCGCGGCTGGCGGGAATCGTGGCGCGGGAGAAGTAGAGCGCCCCGTCGTCGCGGTCGAGCACGACCTTGACGACGGTCTTCGCGCGCAGGTCGCGCTCCGTGCGGATGGGCGTGACGGCGGTGGCCATGTCCCAGCGATTGCCGGGTTCGCGCAGGCGCGCCACGAGGGCGTCGATGAGCGCGGGCGCGATGAGCGGCTCGTCGCCCTGGATGTTCACGAGGATGTCGTCGTCCGCGAAGTCGCCCGCCGCGCAGGCGATGCGGTCCGTGCCGCTGGGCAGGTCGCTCGGCGTCATCACGGCCTTTCCGCCGTGCGCCGCCACGGTGGCGGCGATGCGGTCGTCGTCGGTGGCCACCAGCACCTCGTCGAGCGACGTGGCCTTGCGCGCGGCCTCCACGACCCAGGTGACGAGCGGTTTTCCGCAAATGAGCGCGAGCGGCTTCCCGGGGAAGCGGCTCGACCCGTAGCGGGACGGAATGATGCCATACGTTTTCATGATGTTCTTCGCTTCTTTCTCAACGGGTTCAGCGTTCGATGGTCACGCCGGGCGGTGCGTCGACCGTGGTGGCGATCGTGCCGTCCGCGCGCTTCTCGTGGCGCACGTGCACGGGGCCGAGCGGCGTGGGCAGGTCGCCCTCCGCCCAGGCGAGGTCGCCGAGGAAGGGCTTCACGCGCACCGTGCGGCCGCCGGGCGAGGTGATCTCGAGCCCGAGCACGCGGTTGACGAGCCAGGCCGCCGGGCCCGCGCTCCAGCCGTGGCAGAGCGAGTGGCGGTAGCCCACGTAGCAGAATTCGCCGTAGTCGCCGTGGATGTCCTTCTTGCCCGCGACCGGCATCTCGTCGAGGCGCGTGGCGTTGTTCGTCCAGGCGATGTCGAAGTCCTCCCAGAAGCTCGTGGCGCCCATGTCGAGCATGGCGCCCCAGTAGTCGCGCACGGTGTCGAGCGCGCGCTGCCGTTCGCCCGCCGCCGCCATCGCCTCGAGCATGTAGTAGCCGTAGAAGGTGGAGACGCCGGCGTGGCCGTTCCTGCCGAGCACGGCGTCGTACATCTCGCGCGCGGAGCGCAGGCCGCCGAGCGCGAGCAGCGCGGCGGCGGACTTCGCGCCGTGCGGATCCTGCTTCTCCGCGCGCACCTTCGCCGCGGCCGCGCGGCACTGCGCCGCCACGGCCGTCTCGCCCGCCACGTCCATCAGCGTGGCCGCGTCGTCGAGCGTGGTCGCCAGCAGGCCGCGCGTGCCCGCCGCCACGGCGGGGCCGTTGTGCTGCGTGGGCCAGTCGAGGAAACCGTTCACGCGGAACACGGCCTTTTCGCCGAAGGCGTTGTCGAGCACATGCGCGATCGTCTTCTTCAGGTAGTCCTTCCGCGCCGTCACGAAGTTCGCGTCGCCCGTGAAGAAGTACCAGTCGTGCACATTGCGCAGGAACCAGAGCGTGTAGTTCGGCATGCCGTTCATCCAGGCCGTGTCGGGCGGCGTGGTCGCGGCCGCGTAGTCGAGCGTTTCGGGCAGCACGTCCGCCGCGCCGAACACCGCGAGGATCGCCCGCGTCTCCGGGTGCGTGTCGCCCATCCACACGAGGCGGTCGCGCTTGATGCCGTCCCAGAGGTAGTCCTGGCAGCAGAGGTGCACCGTGCGCGCCGCCGTTTCCCACACGCGGTTGAGGCGCGTGTCGGACGACTTGAACGCGCCGACGGCCTTCATCGGGCGCATGAGCGAGATCGCGCGCACGTAGTCGAGCGAGATCGTTCCCGGGCTCACGAGGTCGATGCGCGCGAAGCGGAAGCCGGAGTTGCCGATTTCGAGCGCGCCGAGATGCGGCAGCTCGTAGACGGCGTCGCGCATGGCATGGTCGTTCGTGGCGCCGCCCTTGGCGCCCACGTCGCTCATCGCCTCGCCGACGGACTCGCCCAGGCGCACGCGCACGCGCGCGCCCTTCGTTGCGTCGCCGTGGCCGATCTGGAGGCCGCCGTGCAGTTCGCGCCCGAAGTCGAGCAGCACGCCCGCGCCCGCGTTTTCGAGCCGGCAGCCCGTGCCGCGCAGCCACGTCTTCTCCGGCACCTGGCCGTGCTTGGCGCCGAGCAGGTTCTCCGCGTGGGCGACGCGCGAGGTCGCGTTCGACGGGCTGGTCCACACGATGCGCGCGGGCGTGATGAAGGTGCGCGTGCGCGGATCGACCGTTTCGACCGAGGAGGCCGAGAGCAGCGCGGCGCCGGCCAGCAGGCCGCAGCAGAGGGGTTTCAGGGAGGTGTTCATGTGTCGAGGTCCTTTCGTTGATAGACGGCTAGGCGGGTCTGCCCGTAGACGCGGTCGCGGAGGAGCGCCCACTGCGGCGCGGCGTCGGGCGTCTGGCGCACGCGCATTTCCGCGATGAAGAGGCCGCCGGGGCGCACGACGTCGCGCGTGGCGAGCGTATCGAGCATCTGCGCGTAGCCCTGTTCCGCGCCGAGCGCGTAGGGGGGATCGGCGAAGGCGATGTCGAAGCGCGGCGCCTGCTGGGCGGCGAGCCAGGCGAAGGCGTCCGCGCGCACGACCGTGCAGCGCGCCTCGGCGCCGCACGCGGCGCAGTTCGCCTTCAGGCACGCGAGATGGCGCGGCGCGCACTCCACGAACGTGGCGCGCGCGGCGCCGCGCGAAAGGGCCTCCAGCCCCACCGCGCCCGAACCCGCGAAGAGGTCGAGGAACGTCGCGCCCTCGAGCGCGCCCTGCAGCATCGAGAACAGCGCCTCGCGCACGCGGTCCTGCGTGGGCCGCACCGCATCGCCCGCGGGCACGCGCAGCGCGCGCCCCCGCCATTCACCGCCGGCCAGCTTCATCCAGAGGCTCCTTATTTCATGCCCGCTGCCGCGCGCTTGACGAGCTGGAGATAGCGGATGGTCTCCACCACGTCGTCGAGCGACACGGGGAAGGGCGCGGCCGTGCGGATCGTGGTGCACAGGGTGCGCCAGAACGCGGTGGCGCCGTCTTCCGCCGGCTTCGCGAGCGTGGCCGGCACGTCGACCACGGGAATC
>CAVEDG010000065.1:0-8337 GCA_963614205.1 bacterium
CCCGAGACGCGCGTCATCCCCGGCCACGGCGGCGCCACGACGATCGCGCGCGAACGCGCATCCAATCCCTACATGCAGGCCTGACCATGCTCATCCGCACCCGTTCCTACGCCCGCGCCGGCTTCCTCGGCAATCCCTCCGACGGCTACTTCGGCAAGACCGTCTCGTTCGCGTTCCGCAACTTCTCCGCCGAGATCGTCCTGTACGAGACGCCCGAGCTCGGCTTCGTGCCCGGCGACGTGGACGACGCCACGTTCGCCTCGCCGGAGGATCTGCTGCGCGACATCCAGCTCTTCGGCTACTACGGCGGCATCCGCCTGATGAAGGCCGTGGCGAAGCTCTTCTTCCTCTGGTGCCGCGACCACGCGATCGCGCTGCCGCCGCGCAACTTCACCGCGCGCTACACCTCCGACATCCCGCGCCTCGTGGGTCTTTCCGGCTCCTCCGCGATCTGCACCGCCATGCTCAAGGCGCTGCAGCGGTTCTACGACGTGCAGATCCCGCTCGAGGACGCGCCCACGCTCTGCCTCGAGGCCGAGCGCGACGAGCTCGACATCCAGTGCGGCCTGCAGGATCGCGTGATCCAGATGTACGAGGGCTGCGTGTTCATGGACTTCGAGCAGACGCTCGTGGAATCCACGGGCCACGGTCGCTACGAACGCCTCGACCCCGCGCGCCTGCCGCGTCTCTACGTGGCCTACGACCCGCAGCGCGCCGAAGTCTCCGGCACCTACCACAAGAAGCTGCGCGTGCTCTTCGAGGAGAAGAAGCCCGACATCCTCGCCGCCATGGGCGAGTTCGCGGACATTGCCCAGCAGGGGCGCGACGCGCTCGTGGCGGGCCGGCCGGAGAAGCTGCCCGCCCTCGTGAACGCCAACTTCGACCTGCGCGACCGCATCTTCAACGTCGCCCCCGCCAACCGCGCCATGGTCATGGCCGCGCGCGCCGCGGGCGTCTCCGCCAAGTTCGCCGGCTCCGGCGGCGCCATCGTGGGCATCTACGAGGACGATGCGCAGTTTGCCCGCCTCGCCGACGCGCTCGCGCACATCGGCTGCAGAACCGTCAAGCCCGTCATCGCGGAGGAGGCCCGGGCATGAACGCCGCCACCCTTCGCCGCCGCGTGTGGGTCGAAGTCGACCTCGACGCGCTGAAGCGCAACTTCGCCAAGATCGCCACCGCCGTCGCCCCCGCGCGCGTGCTGTGCGTGATGAAGGCCAATGCCTACGGCCTCGGCGTGGAGCCCTACGCCCACGCGCTGCTCGAGACGGACTGCGCGGGCTTCGGCGTGGCCGAGCCCTTCGAGGCGCTGCAGCTCGCCGCGCTCATGAAGAACCTCCCCGCCGCCGCGCGCAGGCCCATCCAGATTCTCTCGTCGATTCTGCCCGACGAAATCGACCCCATGGTCGAGGCCGGCGTCACGCTGCCGCTCACGGATCTCGCCACCGCGCAGCGCATCGACGAGGCCGCGCGAAAGCTCGGCGTCACGGCCACGTGCCACGTCAAGCTCGACACGGGCATGGGCCGCCTCGGCATCCTCGCCCGCGACGCGCCGCAGACCATCCGCGCCATCGCGAAGCTGCCCCATCTCGACGTGGCCGGCATCTTCTCCCACTGCCCCATGGCCTACGACCCGGAGAACACCTTCACCGAAGACCAGATCGACCTCTTCAAGGCGATCCTCGACGACGTCGCGCGCGACGGCATCCGCTTCCGCGCCATCCACATCGCCGCCTCGGACGCGATCAACAACTTCCCGCGCGCCGCGCAGCCGCCCTTCAACCTCGTGCGCACCGGCATCAACCTGCACGGTTCCTTCGACCCCAACGGCCGCCGCGCGCTCGACGTCGAATCCGTGCTCACCCTCAAGACGCGCGTCGCCCAGGTGCGCACCCTGCCGCCGGGCACCACGCTCGGCTATGGACGCACCTGGTGCCTCAACCGCGACACGCGCGTGGCGACCATCTCCGCCGGCTATGCGGACGGTCTGCCGCTCGCGCTCACGAACCGCGGCCACGTGCTCATCCAGGGCGTGGCCTGCCCCGTGATCGGCCGCATCTCGATGGACTACACCACGGTGGACGTCTCGCGCGTGCCCGCCGTGCAGCCCGGCGACGAGGTCGTGTGCCTCGGCCGCTCCGGCGCCCACCAGATCACGCCCGACGACTGGGGCGCGCTCAAGGGCACGCACGCCTACGAGATCATCTGCGCGCTCGGCAACCGCGTCGCGCGCGTCTACAACGGCGGCGGTCTCTCGAACGAATAGGATTCAAGCGAACATGGCACTTCCGGAATACGAATTGGCTGGCATTGAGACGATCGCCCGCGGCATCTGCATCCAGCAGGGGCGCGTGTTGCTCTGCCGCGCGAAAGGCGGCGCCACCACCTATCTGCCCGGCGGACACATCGAGTTCGGCGAAACGGGGCGGCAGGCCCTTGAGCGCGAGATGCGCGAGGAGATGGGCGTGGAGGCCACGGCCGGCGCGTTTGTCAACGTCGTGGAGAACCAGTTCACGCAGCACGGCAAACCGCACGCCGAGATCAATCTCGTCTACCGCCTCACGCTGCCTGACGGCATCGCCGCGCGCGCGTGCGAGGACTGGATCGAGTTCGAATGGCGCGATCTCGCCGACCTCGCCAACGCGCATGTGCTGCCCGCCGCCATGATCCCGCTCATCGAGGACACGGCGGCTCGCCTCACATGCACGTGACGCGCCCTCACGATTCTGGCAAGAAACGAACCCGGTAGGCGAAGGCGCGCGCGTCGACCTTGAGCGCGAGCTTCGCGCCGGTCTGGCTCCACGCGGGCGCCGCGGCGTCCGCCTCCGGCTCGACCGGTTCGACCTTCGCGACCTTCGCGTGCGCCGCGCCGAACGCCGCCAGATCGAGTTCGACCGTGAAGGCGTCCGTATCCGGCAGCGGCGTGAGGATCCAGTCGCCCGAGGCGGGATGCGCGAGGCGGAACGAGCCATCCGTCTTCACGCCGCCGAAATCGACGACCGTGCCCGCGCGGTTGACGCCGAGCAGACGCTCGCGCGCGCTCAGCGCCGCGCCCGTCTCCTCCGGCTGCCACGCGACGTCCGTCACCTTGCCCGCTTCCGTCTTGACCACGAGCCGGCCGCCGCAGATGCGCCGGCCGCCGTCGTCGCGACCGCCGCCGATCGCCAGACGGTTGCCCTTCTTCGGCAGGTAGGCGCCGTAGCGCACCGCATACGCGCCCGCCGCCGCGCAGGGCGGCACGATCACGTCGATCGCCACCTCGTGGCGACCCGGCGTCGCGAACATCGCCTCCGTCACGCCCATGCCGGCCTGGAACGCGATGTCGCCCGTGCTCGCGCACAGGTGCACGAACGGACGATACCCCTTCACGGGGTGCTGCTGCTCCCAGTTCGCGATCAGCCGAACGTGGTCGGGCGCCACCTTCTCGGCGCGCAGCACGGACGACACGGCCGCGCACGACCGCGAAAGCGACGGCTTGCGCGCGTCGTAGAAATCCATCTCCGGTCCCTTCGCGAACGCGACGCGCTGACCGTTCTTCTCGACGATGCCGCTCTCGGTCGTCGCCGTCTTCGCGTAGTAGCCGTAGGGCGGCAGCGCGACGCCGTTCGCAAGGCGCCACGTATCGTTCGTCTGGCGGTTGCTCCAGACTTCGCCGCCCGCCGAGAACGTGGCGCGCTGGCGATGGATGTTCCCCTCGTACTGCAGGTCGAGGAACTCGGCCTTCCCCAGGTCCGCGCAGGCGTCGTGCTGCAGCCAGTAGGTCATTGCCGCGCGGCGATTGAACGGCCCGTCGCACATCGGGTTGCGTCCGCCAATGATCGCGTTGGAGAGATAGTCGTCGGAGGCGTAGCCGTGCAGCGCCGCGTCGCCGCCCGTATGCCAGCCGGCCTCCTCCTGGTAGCGTCCGCCGAGGCCGCCTGCGAAGAGCACGTAGTAGTTGTGCGTGGCGATGTCGTGCCACGGCGTGCGCTCGGAGTCGCCGAAGCTCTTCGCCCCGATGAGCTTGGCCGCGCCGAAGTGATCGCTCTGTCCGGCGTCCGCCACGCCCACGAGATGATCCTGCCCGGCCTCGCTCACGCACACCGCGTCCGCGCCGAACGCCGCGCGATAGGCCGCGAAGCCCTCGCCCCAGCGGCGGGAGGTCTCCATCTTCGAGTGGAAGTGCGCCTGGCGGTCGAGGTAGTCGAAGGGGCCGTGCGCCGTGAAGACGTCGATGAAGACGCCGTCCGGATCGAAGCCGTCCTTCAGCAGGCGCGCGTTGCGGCGGCACCAGGGCAGATAGGCGTGCGGCGCCCAGCGATAGGAAAGCGCGTGGCGGCCGGGATTGAACCAGGCGCGCTGCGGCGTGCCGTCGAGATTGAAGACGGTGAGGTCGTAGGAGTAGTTCTCCGCGTCGGGGTAGATGTCGGTGTAGTTGTCGTGCGGCACGAAGAGGATGCCGCCCGCGCGGCACGCCTCGCGCATCGCGCCGAACGCCGCCACGTCGCCGCGCGGCGGATAGATCTCGGGCAGACGGTAGTCGTAGCCCCAGCACTGCCAGTCGTGCTTCACGAACACGGTGTCGTTCATCCCGTACTTCGCGGCCTTGGCGAGGTTCGTCGCGGCTGCGGCGTAGTCGCCGCTCCACTGGTCGAGGCACATCCGCGACCCGAGCCGCGCATGGCCCGGACTCGCCCGATAGCCCGAGACGGCGCGGAACGCGCGCGCCGCCGCGAACGCGCCCTTCGACGACGGCGCGAACGTGAAGAGCGCGTCGTGGTGCGCCTCGATCGAGAAGCGGTTCGACGCGCCGTCGCAGACGAGGCGGTCCGGCGGCACGTCCACCGCCTGCACCACGGAAAGCCCGTTCGCGTAGTCCGCGCCCGCATGGCGCGTGGAGAACGCGAAGCCGCCCGCACCCATCGTGAAGGACTTCGGGTTCTCGATCACGTTGCCGAAGCCGGCGTAGACGCGGAAGAGCGTCTCCGACGCCGGCCCGACCGCGAGGCGCGTGATGCGCGGGAAGCCGTACACGCTCTGCGTCGTGCCGGGCAGCGACCACTTCACGCGCAGCGTCCCCTTCTCCGCGTACACCTGCGCGTCGGCGCGCGGCGCGGGCGAGCCGTCGCCCGTGTCGACCTCCACGTCGAAGCCGCGGAACGCGACCGTGCGCTGCCCGTCCGAAAACGCGAGCGCGCCGTCGATCAGGCCGCGCGGCCCGCGCACGACGCCCGCGCCGTACACGGCGCCCGCGCCCGCGTCGAGGCGATAGCGGCCCGCCGCCGCGTCCGTGCCCGCCGTCAGCGCCGCCTGCGCCGCCGCGCCGGCCTGCGCCGCGCGCGCCTGCCACTCGGCCTCCGTCGGCGGCGCGACCTGCGGGCCGATCGCGAGCGCGAGATCGCCCCAGCCGCCGCCGTCACAGCACGTGTTCATCTTCGGGCCGGGACCCGTCCAGAGGCGCAGCGTGATCTTCCTGCCCGCCCACGGCGTGAGGTCGGCCGCGAGAGTCTGCCAGGTCAGGGGCGTGACGACGATGTGGCTCGCCACGAGTTTCGGCTCCGCGCCCTCCTCCAGCACGTACACGCGGTATTCCGCGCCGTCGGAGGCCGGCTGGTCGCCGGGCGACCCGAGGAAGTTCGCGCACGAGAACGCGATCGGCGTCGCGGTCGGCAGTTCCAGCGCGTAGTCGCACCAGAGGAAGCCCGCGCCCTTGCGATAGGGCGGGTGCGTGGAAAAGCCCATCTTGCTCACGCCGCCGGCGTTGATGGACCGCCGCGTCCAGCCCGTGCCCCATTCCGATCGCGCGGCAGCGTCCTCGACCACGCGCGTCTTGCCATTGACCTCGACCGTGGTCGTGCACGTGAAGCCGGAGTCGAGATGGTAGACGCCCTTCGTCAGCTTCAGCGGCGCGAAGACCGCCTGGGAGCGCGGCGCCGCCGGGTTCTTGTACATGAAGACGGCGATGGGATGCGGCGCGTCGCCGGGCTTCACGCCCGCGGGCGTGAAGCGCGCGTGCACGGGGTAGAGCGCGTCGAGCGCGCGCGGCTTCGCCGTGCCGACGAACGTGAGCGTGCGCGCCTCCAGCGGCGCGAGCGCGAGCGCGCCCTGCGGCCCGGCCACCGTCCAGTCGTCGTTCATCCACACGTCGAGCGTGCCAGTCAGCGCGGCGTCCGTCGTATTGACGACCGTGACGGGGAACTCGCGCGGCGCGCCGGCCTGCACCTCGGTGACGCCGAGCGGCCAGGAGAAGGGATTCTTGCCCGTGCGTTCCGTCTTCTGCGGGAACGACCCGATCTCGACGCGCGCGCCCGCGCGCTCATCGACGGGCGGCAGATAGGCCTGCGCCACCTGAAAAGCCATCAGCGCGCACGCAAGCGCGAGCAGCGAACTCGTGATTCCGGCAACGTGTTTGTTCATGACGTGTCTCCTTTTCGCGCGCGGGCGACCATCTCCCGCCGCATGGGAGATAGTATAGCACATGAGGCGTTCGTTGTGGTATACTTGTCAAGACAACGCACACGACAGATTTTCCACCATGAACACGACCACGCGACATCTTCTCCTGACCTTGCTGGCGCTGGCGTTCGTGTGCCCCGCGGCCGCAGACTCGGCGGAAATCGCGCTCGCCTCGCCCGCCGTCGCGCGCGACGACGTGCGCTGGACGCGCTTCAGCCCCGCCTCCGAAATCTACATCGACACGACCCTGCAGTTCACGCCCGCCCTCGACGCACAGCCCGCCGTGGACGCCACCAAGGACAAACTCGCCCTCTGGCTCAACGTGGACACCTCCACCACGCCCCCTTCGACGAACCTCTGCGTCTACGCCGGCTTCGCCGATCTCGCGCCCGTCTCCGCCGCCGCCCGCCCCACCGGCCTGCGCCTCGGCGCGCGCGGCGCCGCCACCGTCACGCGCCCGCGCGTCTTCCGCCTGCGCGACACGGCCGCGCTCGTGCCCGCGCGCTGGTACCGCCTCACCGTGCGCACGATCAAGGACGTCACGCGCCGCGCCGCGCTCACGGGCGACCCGCGCCACGGTCTCCTCGGCTTCCAGATCTATCTCGACGGCACACTGCTCGCCACCGACGAACCCGCCTTCTCGCCCGTGTATCTCGCCTACGCCACCGGCACGGAAGGCTGGCTCGACGCGCGGCGCGACGCCGACGTGCTCGCCTTCCTGCGCAGCGGCGCCGTCTTCGCGAGCCTCGTGGGCGAATCCGCCACCGGCGCCGTGGAGAGCGTGGGCTTCCGCGGCGAGAGCGACTTCGACGGCGAAATCGCCGTCTCCGCCGACGCCCCCACCTTCCTCGGCTTCTCCTCCCTCGACTTCACGCTGGCGCTGCCGCCCTCCGAGAGCCTCGTCGCCGATCTGCTGAACACGCCGTAGCCGCGCGCCTACTTGCCCACGCAGAAGCGGCTGAAGAGCGCCGTGAGCAGGTCGTCGGAATAGATCTTGCCGAGCACGCGCCCGAGCGCGGACGACGCGGCGGCGAGGTCGTTGGCCGCCACCACCCAGTCGCCCGCCGTCAGCGCGGCCTCGGCGCGGTCGAGCGCCGCGCGCGCCGCGACCAGGCCCTCCAGCTCGCGCGTCGTGACGTCGGCGCCCGTCTCCTCGTCGCCCCGCGCCGCCAACGCGGCCAGCCGCGCCGCCAGCGCCGCGCGCAGGTCGTCCAGTCCTTCGCCCGTCACGGACGACACGCGCACGCCCGCGCCGCGCGGTGGCGGCAGCGCGCGCGCCTCGTCGCCTTTCGACCACACGCGAATTGTGCGCGCGTCCGGCGCCGCGGCGTCGTCGGGCGCAATCGCCCATGGCACAAGATGCAGCACCACGTCGGCCTTGTCGATGAGCGCGCGGGCGCGGGCCACGCCCTCGGCCTCGACCGCGCCCGTCGCCGCGCGCAGCCCCGCCGTGTCGACGAGCCGCACGGGCCAGCCGTCCACGTCGAGCCCTTCCTCCAGCGCGTCGCGCGTGGTGCCCGCCTCGTCGGAAACGATCGCGCGCCGCGCGCCCAGCAGCGCGTTGAGCAGCGAGCTCTTGCCCGCATTGGGCGCGCCCGCCAGCACCACGAGCGCGCCCTCGCGCAGAATGCGGCCCTCGCGCGCCGTGGCCGACGCGCGGTCGATGCGCGCGCGCAGGTCGCCAAGCGCGGCCCGCAGCGTGGCGGCGAAGTCCGGCGGCAGGTCGTCCTCGCTGAAGTCAAGCGCGTGCTCCACGCGCGCGGAAAGGTCCACCGCCGCCGTGTAGAGGTCCTCAAGCGCACGCGCGGCGACACCGTCGAGACGCGCCCGCGCATCGTCCGCCGCGCGGACGGTCTTCGCGTCGATGAGATCGAGCACGGCCTCGGCCGCGCCAAGGTCGAGCCG
>CAVEDG010000066.1:0-8302 GCA_963614205.1 bacterium
AGTGCGGAGGAAGAGAAAGATCAACGGTCAAAAATTTCCACGCTCAATAACGCACCAAGCACCAAGCACCAAGCACCAAGCACTCAGCACCAAGCACCAAGCACCAAGCACCAAGCACTCAGTACCTTCCCGCTCATGGTGGGCCGGGGATTCGTCAGGGCGCTTGGCGCGCGGGACGATTCCGCCGCGCTTCTCCGGCGCTACGTCGAGATCTCGCGCGGGGAACTGAACGGCGACCACCCCGTGCTGGGCCGCGTGAAGGAGCTGGTCGCCTACTGGACGACCGCGCCGCGCTGGCGCCGCCTCTGGCCGCTCGTCAAGATTTCCCGCTCCATCGACGAGCTCCTGAGCCTCGTGCAGTCGTAGCGTGGTGCTTTACGCCGCCGCTGCCGCTGTGGTATACTATCCTTTCCATGAACAAGACCACCATCGATGTCGCCTATGTGGCGGAACTGGCGCGCCTGGAGTTGACGGAGGCCGAGAAGGCCCTCTTCCAGCCGCAGCTTGAGACGATTGTCAAGTACGTCGAGAAGATCGCCGCCGTGGACGTTGACGGCGTGCCGCCCACCCTGCACGGGCGCGAGATCGTGAATGCGTTCCGCGCGGACGAGGTGCGGCCGTCGCTCGACCGCGAAGCGGCGCTCGCCAACGCCCCCGCGCGCACGGGCGACGAGTTCATGCTGCCGAAGATCGTGGAGGGGGCGGAGAGCTAGGAGCAACCGCCGCAGGCGGAGCCTTGGGCGGGGTTCGGGGGCGCCGAGCCCCCGTCCGTTGTGGAATGCGGAAGGAAGAAAACATGGATTTGTACAAACTTGGCATCAAGGCGGCCCGCGAGGGCCTTGCGAAGGGCGACTTCACGAGCGTGGAGCTCGTGCAGGCGGTGATCGACCGCGTGCATGCGGAAAATCCGCGCATCGGGGCGTATCTCACGTTCGACGAGGAGGGCGCGCTCGCGGCGGCGCGGGCGAATCCGAAGGCGGTGCCGATCGCGATCAAGGATCTCATCAACGTGAAGGGCCAGCCGTGCACGTGCGCGTCGAAGATCCTGGAGGGCTACGTCTCGCCCTATGACGCGACCGTGATCCGGAACCTCAAGGCGCACGACTTCATCTGCGCGGGGCGCGTGAACATGGACGAGTTCGCGATGGGCTCCTCCACGGAAAACTCCGCGCTCGGCCGCACGGCGAACCCCTACGACGTCACGCGCGTGCCCGGCGGCAGCTCGGGCGGCAGCGCGGCGGCGGTGGGCGGCGACCTCTGCATTGCCGCGCTCGGCACGGACACGGGCGGCTCGATCCGCCAGCCGGCGAGCTTCTGCAACTGCGTGGGCCTCAAGCCGAGCTACGGGCGCGTGAGCCGCTATGGCGTGACCGCGTTCGCGAGCTCCCTCGACCAGGTGGGCCCGATGACGAAGAGCGTGGAGGACGCGGCGATCCTGCTGCAGGCGCTCGCCGGCCACGACGAGATGGACGGCACCACGCCGCGCGAACCCGTGCCCGACTACGTGGCCGCGCTCGAGGGCGCGTCGCTCAAGGGCGTGAAGATCGGCCTGCCGAAGGAATACTACGGCCTCGCCGGACTCGACCCCGAGGTGAAGCGCATTACGGACGAGGCGGTGAAGGCGTGCGAGGCCGCGGGCGCGGAGCTCGTGGAGGTGTCGCTGCCGCACACCGAGTACGCGATGGCCGTCTACTACGTGATCGCGCCCGCGGAGGCGAGCGCCAACCTCGCGCGCTTCGACGGCGTGCGCTACGGCCATCGTTCGGCGCGCAGCGACAACGTGTTCGACCTCTACACGCGCAGCCGCGCCGAGGGGTTCGGTCCCGAGGTGAAGCGGCGCATCATCATGGGCACCTATGTGCTCTCCAGCGGCTACTACGACGCCTACTACGTGCGCGCCTCGAAGGTGCGCACGCTCATCCGGCGCGACTTCGAGCAGGTGTTCCAGAAGGTGGATACGCTCCTCACGCCCGTGGCGCCCACGCCGGCGTTTCCGTTCGGCGCGCATCAGGACCCGCTCACGATGTACCTCAACGACCTCTTCACGATTCCGAGCGCGCTCGCGGGCAACTGCTCCATGAGCGTGCCGGCCGGGTTCACAAAGGACGGGGGCGCCAGCGCCCCCGAACCCCCTACAAAGGTTGTTTTACCTCTTCCCGTGGGCGTGCAGTTCATCTGCGACGCCTTCCGCGAAGACCGGCTGCTGCGCGTGGGCAAGGCGTTCGAGGAGGTGCGCGGATGACGGTGCGGCGGCGCGTGGCGCTGGGTGCGCTGGCGCTGGCGGCGACGTGCGCGGCGGCGACGCCGGGCACGCTCGTCTCGCCCGTCGTCACGAACGTGGCGACGTTCGCGGTGCAGGTCACGAACAACCTGTTCGTGGCGGTGAGTCCGCTCACGAACGACCCCTTCAAGGCGGCGGCGCCCTATGCGACGAACGCGGTGGCGGGCACGCTCGCAGGCACGACGAACGCCGTCACGGCGAGCGGCGCCGTCACGAACGTCTCCTCGCTGCTGCTGCTCGACACGAACCGTCTCAACACGGCCGTGGCCGCCGCGGTGAAGAAGGCGGCGGCGGACGTGGCGGCCGCCGCGGAGAAGAGCGAGGCCGCGCTCAAGGGCCGCCGCGTCGACACGCGCTCCTTCACGCTGCGCCACGCCTCCGCCACCGAAGTCGCCGAAAAGATCAACGCCACCTGGAGCGGCGACTTCGGCCTCGGCTGGAAGCTCGACAAGGTCGCCCAGGCGTTCCCCGACGCGAACGTGGTGATGGTCACCGCGCCGGGCGTGGTGCTCGACGCCTGCGCGCGCGTGGTGCGCGACGTGGACGTGGAGCCCAAGCAGATCTACGTGGAGGCCCGCTTCGTCGAGCTCTCCAACAACGCCTCGCACAAGCTCGGCATCGACTGGAGCATGCTCGGCGGCATGGCCGGCGCGCTCAGCATGAACTCCACCTTCGACCAGCGCCGCATGGAAGGCGTGCAGAGCATAGAAGAAAACGGCAGCACCACGAAGACGACCTTCGGCTCTGGCGGTATCCACGATACGAACCTCTCGCGCATCCAGGGCACGATCGGCATGAGCGACCTCTACGTGATCCTGCGCGCGCTCGAGTCGTGCGAGGACGCGCGCACGTTCTCCAACCCCAAGATCATCGTCTCCTCCGGCCGCAAGGCCACGGTCGACATGACCACGAAGTCCCCCAACGTCACGATCGCCGTGAAGAAGACGATCAACGACAACTCCACTTCCGTGGATCTCGACATGAAGATGGCCGCGATTCCGGGCGAAGACAAGATGATGTTCGCCAAGGAGGCGTTCTTCTCGTGGGGCATCTCGCTGGAGGTCACGCCGCGCGTGGGCGCGGACGGTCTCATCCACGTGGAGATCGTGCCCACGGTCAGCTCGAAGACCGGCGAGGTCACGGCGGGCGACTCAGATGAATCCTCCTCCGAATCCTACGCCGCGAAGTATCCGGTCATCGAGGTGCAGCGTCTGCTCACCGAATTCAACATGGCGAGCGGCGCCACGGCGGTGATCGGCGGTCTGTCGCGCACGGTGGAGTCGCAGGTCGACAACGGCATTCCCTGGCTGCGCGACTGGTGGTGGATCGGCCCGCGGCTTTTCGGCTCGAAGGTGCGCGTGAAGGAGCAGAAGGAAATCATCGTGTTCGTGACGGTGGGGCTGGTGGACGCCCACGAGGTGAAGCAGGACGTCGGTCTGCCGAAGAACGCCGTGCTCGGCCGGCAGTACACCGACGGCGTGCTGCACGAGCCCGGCGACCGCATCCGCCAGAGCGCGCGCGGCATGGATTCGCTCGATCTGCGCTCCATCGAGGAGCAGGTGAACGACCCGCGCCGCACGAACCGCGTCATGACGGTGCGCGGCGAAATCGAGCGCCTGCAGCAGCGCATCGACGAGCGTCTGCGCTTCCTGCGCCTGGAGGAGGCCGCCGCCGCGGAGAAGGACGGCCAGGAGCCGCCGTCCGAGAACGTGAAGGACATCGAAAAGGCAAACGACTGAGGACTTATGGAATTCGAGAACACCATTGGACTTGAAACGCACGTGCAGCTCAAGACGCACACGAAGATGTTCTGCGGCTGCCTGCTCAAGACCGGCTGCGAGCCGAACACGAACGTGTGCCCCGTGTGCCTGGGCTATCCGGGCGCGCTGCCCGTGATGAACCAGGAGGCCGTGAAGCTCACCGTGATGAGCGGCCTCATGCTCGGCTGCACGATCAACCGCCACGCCACCTTCGACCGCAAGAACTACTTCTACCCCGACATGGCGAAGGACTACCAGATCTCCGAGAACGGCAACCCGCTCTGCATCGGCGGCGGCGTGGAGATCACCAAGCCCGACGGCACGAAGAAGTTCATCCGCATCAACCACATCCACCTCGAGGAGGACGCCGCGAAGATCAACCACTACGCGACGACGTCCGGCGTGGACTTCAACCGCGGCGGCACGCCGCTCATGGAGATCGTGGGCGAGCCCGACCTGGCGGACGCGGACGAGGCGATCGCCTACCTCACGGCGCTGAAGGAGATGCTCGTCTACGCGGGCGTGTCGGACTGCAACCTCGAAGAGGGCAACATGCGCTCCGACGTCAACATCTCGATCCGTCCCAAGGGCGAGACGAAGCTCGGCACGAAGGTCGAGATCAAGAACATGAACTCGTTCAGCGGCATCCACGCCGCGCTCGAGTACGAGGCGCGGCGTCAGCGCGCGTGCGTGGCGCAGGGCGTGGCGATCGTGCAGGAGACGCGCCGCTGGGACCCCGAGGCGCTGGAGACGGCTTCGATGCGCTCGAAGGAGAACGCGCACGACTACCGCTACTTCCCCGAGCCCGACCTCGTGCCGGTGGAGCTCTCCGAGGAGCAGATCGAAGCCTGGCGCCGGCTGCTGCCCGAGAAGCCCGAGGCGCGCCGCGCGCGCATGGTCGCGGACTACGGCCTCGCCGAATACGACGCCGAGGTGCTTTCGCAGCACAAGGCGAACGCGGACTTCTTCGAGGCGGCCGCGCAGGGGCTCGACAAGAAGACGGCGAAGCTGCTGTGCAACCTCTACATGGGCGACGTGATGGCGCTCCTGAACGCGAGCGGCAAGGCGATCGGCGACTGTGCGCTCACGCCCGAGGCGCTGCGCGCGCTCGTCACGCTCGCCGCGAAGGGCACGATCAACGGGCCCACGCTGAAGGAACTGCTGCCGGAGCTCTTCGAAAAGGGCGGCGACCCCGAGGACATCGTCAAGGCGCGCGGTCTCGGCGCCGTGAGCGACGCGGGCGCGCTGGAGGCGTTCGTGGACCAGGCCATTGCCGCGAACCCCGGCCCCGTGGCGGACTTCAAGGCGGGCAAGAAGGCGGCCGCCGGCTTCTTCGTGGGTCAGGTGATGAAGCTCTCGAAGGGCAAGGCCGACCCCAAGCTCGTCGCCCCGCTCGTGGCGAAGAAACTCGCCGCGCTGTGATTTTACGGCCTTCGGGCCGTCTTTCAACCAACACAAAACAAGTCAACTCAACCCAGACATCAACCAGGAGTCACACGTCATGGAACACGCGTTCAAGATCGGCTATCTGCCGCTTTCCAAGGTCAACTGGACGAACGACACGCTCGAGGCCGCGCGCGCGAACGCGCTCGCCTTTCTGAAGACGCTGCCGGGCGTCGAGGTCGTCGGGCCCGACCACATGCTCGCGCTCGAGAGCGAGGCGCTCGAAGTGCTCGACCAGTGGGAGCAGGACCGCCCCGACCTCATCGTGGCGCACTTCCTCACGTTCTCGCTCGGCGTGGTGCCGCCGCTCTTCGCGCAGCGCCTGAAGACGCCGATCCTGCTCTGGTCGCAGCCCGAGCCCGACCCGGCGGGCGGCCGCCTGCAGAACAACTCGTTCTGCGCGGCGAACATGAACGCGCACCACATGTGGCGCCTCGGCATCCCCTACTTCTACGTGCACGCGCAGGCCGGCACGCCCGCGGCGGAGGAGCAGCTCGTGAAGCAGATCCGCGTGGCGAAGGCGATGAAGGCGCTCGGCCGCATGCGCATCGGCCTCATCGGCGGGCGCGTGCCGGGCTTCTACACGAGCTGCGTGGACGAGATGATGCTGCGCCGCACGCTCGGCCCGGAGGTGAAGCTCATCACCGAGCACGAACTCTTCACCGTGGCGCAGAACCTCACGGCCGACGAGGTCGCGAAGGGTCTGGCGATCATCGACGAAGACCTGAAGACGCATCCCACGGACGGCCCGTGCGCGGCGCACAAGGAGAAGTCCGCGCGCCTCATCATGGCGGTGATGAAGATGAAGGAGAAGTTCTTCGTCGACACGTTCGCGATGCGCTGCTGGCCGGAGGTGATCCTCAACGAGTTCTACGGCATCGCCGTGTGCTCCACGCTCGGCCATCTCACGAACCACGGCTGCCTCACGGCGTGCGAGGGCGACGTGTACGGCGCGATCATGATGCGCATCGGGCAGATCCTTTCGGACGACCTTCCGTTCTTCTGCGACCTCATCATCTGCGAGGGCGACTACGGCGTGACGTGGCACTGCGGCGCGGCGCCGTGCGGTCTCTGCAAGCCCGGCTACACGCCGGAGCTGCGCATGTCCGCCACGGTCGAGGGCGGCGCGGTGAAGGGCTGCACGGGCGAGTTCCCGCTCAAGCCCGGGCGCGTCACGCTGGCGCGCCTCGGCGAGACGCGCGACGGGCGCGGCTTCCGCATGCTCGTGTGCACGGGCACGGGGCTCGACACGGATCTCTTCGTGCGCGGCACGCCGCTCAAGATCACGTTCGACGCCGGCTGCGAGGCCGTGCGCCGCGAGGTCATGGAGAACGGCTGGGAGCACCACTACGCGCTCATGTACGGCGACCGCGCGGAGGAGCTCGCCACGCTCTGCCGCAACCTCAACATCGAGCTTCACCTCGTGAAGTAGGGAACGAAGGAACGCGATCATGGAACAGACGGTTCTGACGAGAAGGTCGTTCATGCGCGGGCTGGCCGCCGCGGGCGCGGGAGCGCTCGCGGGCGGCTGCGCCTCCCTGGGGGGCGGGGCGCGTCCGCTGCGCCTCGGCTGCCAGATGTGGAGCGTGGACGACATCTGGAGGAAGGATCCCGACGGCGCGCTCGCGAAGATGCGCGCGATGGGCTACGAGGGCGTGCAGTCGAAGGCGTTCTGGGGCTGGGACCGCAAGAAGCTCCATGCGCTGCTCGACGCCCACGGCATGGCGCTCGTCGACATGCCGATCGACCTCGCCCACGCCTCGCCGCAGAAACTGAACGCCACGGTCGACTTCTGCAAGGAGTTCAACGTCGACTTCGTGTTTCTGCCCTGGCTTGACGGGAAGAAGCTCAAGACGGTGGACGCCATGAAGCGCCTTGCCGACGAGATGGTGGCGGCGGCCGGCCGCCTTGCCCCGCACGGCATCAAGATGGGCTTCCACAACCACCAGGTCGAGTTCCGCCAGAAGGTCGACGGCGTCTCGGCGATGGACGTGTTCATGGCGCGGCCGGAGCTGAACTTCGAGCTCGACGTGGGCCACGCCACGCTCGCGGGCGCGGACCCCGTGGCCGTGCTCGGGCGCCTGCGCGGCCGCGTGCCCTCCATCCACGCCAAGCCCGGCGGCGGTCTGTCGTGCGGCGGCGCGGGCGACCGTAACGACTGGCCGAAGATCTTCGCGGCCTGCCGCGCGGCGGGTGTGCGCTGGGCCGTGGTCGAGTGCGAGACGCGCCGCAACACGTTCGACGACATTCTCGCCAGTTCCACGTTCCTCGCCACGCTCTAGATGTGGTAAACTATACGGCCTGTTTTCAAGGTAAGGTAAATCGATCATGATTGACATCAAGAAGATTCGCGAAGATTTCGACAACACCGTCGCGCAGCTCGCGCGGCGCGGCGTGGAGGCGGAAAAGGTCGCCAGGGCGCGCGATCTGGACGCCAGGCGGCGCGCGCTCGTGGCCGAGGGCGAAACGCTCAAGGCCAAGCGCAACGCGGCCTCGAAGGAGATCGGCGCGCTCGCGAAGTCCGGCGGCGACATCGCCGCGGCGAAGGCGGAGATGCGCGCGATCGGCGACCGCATCGCCGAAATCGACCACGAGCTCGCGCAGGTGGAGACCGACCTCCGCGAGACGCTGCTCATGATTCCGAACCTTCCCGCGCCGGAAATTCCCACGGGGCTCGACTCCTCCGCGAACAAGGTCATCCGCTTCGTGGGCGAGTGGAAGGATCCGGACTACCCGATTCCCGACCACATGCAGATCGGCGAAAAGCTCGGCATCTTCGACTTCCCGCGCGGCGTGAAGCTCACGGGCACGGGCTTCC
>CAVEDG010000067.1:0-8299 GCA_963614205.1 bacterium
CGCGGAGAAGCCGCGCATGTCGATCTGCGTGACGAACAAGCACATGTACGTGCAGTTCATCGACGACGCCGCGGGCAAGACGCTCGCCTCCGCCTCCTCGATCAAGGAGACGAAGTGCAACGTCGAAGTCGCCAAGGCGCTCGGCGCCGCGGCCGCGGAAGCGGCCAAGGCCAAGGGCATCGTCCGCGTGGCCGTGGACCGCGGCGGCTTCAAGTTCACCGGCCGCGTGAAGGCCATCGTGGACGCCGCCGTGGCGAATGGACTGACGATCAGCGACAAACCCGCCAAGGAGGCTGAATAATGGCGATGAACCGTGACAAGCGCCGCGAGTCCGGCGCGAACGACGATCTCGACGAGCGCGTCGTGTTCGTGAACCGCTGCGCGAAGACCGTCAAGGGCGGTCGCCGCATGTCCTTCTCCGCCGTCATCGTGGTCGGCGACCACGAGGGCAAGGTGGGGCTGGGCTTCGGCAAGGCCAACGAGGTCTCCGACGCGATCCGCAAGGGCGGCGACGCGGCCCGCAAGGCCATGCACGCCGTCACGCTGCGCAAGGAGATGATCGGCGAGAAGCTCGCCGGCATCACCATCCCCCATGACGTGACCGGCGACTGCGATGGCGGCCGCGTGCTCATCAAGCCGGCTCCCGCCGGCACGGGTCTGATCGTCGGCGGCGGCATGCGCCCCGTGCTCGAAGCGGCCGGCATCCGCGACGCCGTCGGCAAGTCGCTCGGCTCCAAGAACCGCCTGAACGTGGTCAAGGCCACGCTCGACGCGCTCTCGAAGCTGCGCTCCGCCGAGGAAATCGCCGCCATCCGCGCGTGATGCAGAAAGGACGGGGGAACCCAGGTTCCCCCGAACCCCTTCAAATTGGTAAAGGAATTCTGATTATGGATCTCTCCACTCTGACGAACACCCCTGGCGCCCGCAAGCGCGGCAAGCGCGTGGGCCGCGGCTGCGGCTCGGGCATGGGCAAGACCAGCACGCGCGGCCACAAGGGCCAGAACGCCCGCAAGGGCCACAAGCAGAAGCTCGGATTCGAAGGTGGCCAGATGCCGCTCGTGCGTCGTCTGCCGAAGCGTGGCTTCAACAACTTCGAGTTCCGCGCCGAAACGCTGGGCATCAACGTGTCCACGCTCGAGAAGCGCTTCAACGCGGGCGACGAGATCACCGTCGCGACGCTCGCCGCCAAGGGCCTCTCGGACAACAAGCGTCCGCGCGTCAAGATTCTCGGCACCGGCGAACTCACCAAGAAGTTCACGGTCAAGGTGCCCTGCTCCGCCTCCGCAAAGGCGAAGATCGAGGCCGCCGGCGGCTCCGTCGCCTAAGGCCATTCATCCGGACGCGCCCGCGTGCGCGCGTCCGCGTCCGGATTGCGGGACTTTCGGGGCGTCTGCCTCGGAGTCCCCTCGCGTTTTTTCAGCAATCCTCTTCGGAGAACAACGAAATGTCAATGTTCACGGGCTTTTCCAATGCCTTCAAGATTCCCGAACTGCGCAAGAAAATCCTGATCACGCTCGGGCTTGTGGCCGTGTGCCGCTTGATTTCCCTGATTCCGACCCCCGGCATCGACTGGATGGCGCTGCAGACGGCCATTGAGACGGCGCGCGCGGGCAACCAGGCCGGCGGTCTCTTCGGCATGTTCGACGCCTTCACCGGCGGCTCCTTCGCCGTGTGCGCCATCGGCTCGCTCTCGATCTGGCCCTACATCTCGGCGCAGATCGTCATCCAGCTGCTGTCGTCCGTGATTCCCTCCCTGGAGAAGCTGAAGAAGGAAGGCGAGACCGGTCGCCAGCAGCTCGCGCAGATCACGCGCTATCTCGCGATCGTCATCTGCGTGCTGCAGGCCTGGCTCGTCTCCGTCTCGCTCATGAACCCGGTCCAGCTCGCCGGCATGCTCGGCATCCAGGATGGCGGCGTGATCGAGGCGCTGAAGCAGGTGGTCGTGAATCCCGGCGTCGGCTTCCAGCTGATGACCGTGATCGGCATGACGAGCGCCACGCTCTTCATCATGTGGATCGCCGACCAGATCACCACGTTCGGCATCGGCAACGGCGGCTCGCTGATCATCATGATCAACATCACGTCGCGTCTGCCGGATGCAATCAAGGACGCCTGGCGCCGCTACTTCGGCCAGGGCGACGAGCAGGCCTACGGCAGCATCACCGAACTCGCGCTGCTGCTGCTCTTCGGCTTCGCCGTGGTGATGGGCACCGTGCTGCTCACCCAGGGCGTGCGCAAGGTCGCCATCCACGCCACGCGCCGTTCGCTCGGCGGCGGCAACACCTATGGCATGCAGCAGACCTTCATGCCGCTGCGCGTGAACTACACGGGCGTGATGCCCATCATCTTCGCCCAGCCGCTCCTGCAGCTGCCGGCCGTGCTGCTCACCAAGATCCCGCCGGACAAGACGGGCGTGCTCGGCTGGCTGCGCTACTTCGGCATGCAGCTCGGCGATCTCGGCAGCCCCACGCACATCATCATCTACGCGGCCGTGATTCTGTTCTTCGCGTTCTTCTGGGTGGCGACGCAGTTCAACGCGATCGACATCTCCGAGAACCTGAAGAAGGACGGCTCCTACATTCCGGGCATCCGTCCGGGCCTTGCGACGGCGGAATACCTCGACGCGGTGATGACGCGCATCACGCTCATCGGCGGCGTGGGCCTGCTGCTCGTCGCGATCGTGCCGCAGGTGCTCAGCGGCATGATGGGCGTGCCGGGTTCGGTGGCGGCGTTCTTCGGCGGCACCTCCCTGCTGATCATCGTGGGCGTGGCGCTCGATACGCTGCGCGTGATGGAATCGCACCTGCTCGTGCGCAAGTACGACGGCTTCCTCCGCCACGGTTCGCTGCGCGGACGCGGCGGCATGTAAGCGAGGCGCGCGCGACGTGTCGAAAGGCGACGAGACGTCCCGCGCCTGGTGGGATCCCTTCGCGGTTCTCGGCATTGCCGCGGCCGCGTATGGAGTCCTCTCGCTGTTGAGCCTCCCCGGCGGCCTCCACCCATCTGTATGGGAGGAGGTCGCCGTTGCCGTTGGGCTCCATCCCCCCACGAGTCCCTTTCCGGGGCTCTATCGCCTGATTCTGAACGCGCTCGCCGCGCACCTGCCGCTCGGCACGGTGCTCGACGCGCTGCCGCATCTCGGCCGCGGCGCGATCGCCCTCTCGGCCGCGTTCGTCTATCTCGTCTTCCGCGACATTCTGCCCGCCACCCTGCGCCTGAAGGCCCACATGGTGCGCATGGGCGCGGAGGTCGGCCGGCTCGTGGCCGCCTTCGCCGCGCTTCTCTTCCTCTGCGCCGATCCCGTGTGGCGCGCGGGCCAGACGTTCTCCCCCGTGTCGCTGTTTCTGCTGCTCGTCACCTTCGCGGCCTATCTCTTCTTCCGCTTCGTGCGCCGCGGCTCGATCGGCGCGCTTTATCTCTGCAGCGCCGTGCTCGGCGTGGTCTCGGCGGAGTCGCCGCTCGGCTTCGTGCTGGCCGCCTGCATGGCCGCCGGCGTGCTGATCGCCGTCAAGTGGGCGCTGTCCCCGGAGATTCCGCTCGTCAATCCGCTCGTCGATGCGCTCGTGCGCGAAGTCGTCTTCAAGCGGCTCACCTACGTGTGGGCGCTCGCCTTCGCGTTGACGCTCGGCGCCGGCGGGTGGTGGTTCATGGCGCGCGGCGGCATGGAGGCGACCGGCCTCGCGGGCGTGCCGGGGCTGCTCTTCGCCTACCTCAACGCCGCCTGGTTGGCCACGGCCGGCGCCGCCACCGCCCCGGGCTGGCTCTTCTTCGCCATCCTGTCGCTGATGCCGCTCATCTTCGCCATCAAGCTGCTGCCCCGCGCCTGGGACGACGACCGCTTCCTGCCCTGGAGCGTGGGCGTGGTCTACGCCGTCGTGGCCGCGTGCGCCCTCTCGCAGCTCGCCTCCGTCTCGGCCCTCTGGTTCTGGACGTGGTTCGACTATGGCCGCACGATGCTGCTTGTGCCCTCCGACACGCTGCTCGCCTTCTTCCTGCTCTTCGACGTGGCCGCGGTCGCCTTCGCGCTCGCCGTCTTCGGCGTGGACGCCGTGTGCCGCAACTACCGCCGCATCGCCCAGCAGCAGTACCCCGAGTCGATGCTCGAGACCGGCCCCGCGGAGATGGCCGCCTCGCTCGGTCGCGCGCGCCGGCTGCGCAAGCGCGTCTTCTGGGGCGTGGTCGTGGCCCTGCCGCTGCTCGTGCTGCCGGGCCGCCTCCAGAAGGGCGAACGCGAAATGGCCCGCCTCATCGCCGCCACGGTGGAGGAGACCCTGCGCGAGGCCGAAGGCTGTGATGCGCTCTTCACGGACGGTTCGTTCGACGCGCTGGTCGAGCTCGAGGCCGGCCGCCGCGGCCATGCGCTCGCGTGTCTGCCGCTCATCTCGCCCAACACGCCCCGCGCGCGCATTCTGCGCCAGCGCGCCGCCCGCGACGACGAAGACCGCGAACTGCTCGCCTCCGACGCCGCCTCCGCCCTGCGCACGTGGATCGCCGCGAAGCCCGACCGCCTCGCCACCTGCGCCGTGCAGATCGGCTTCGAGCTCTGGCAGCGCGTGAAGAAGCCGCTGCCGCAGATGCTCGGCCTCGTGGCGCGCCCCGGCGGCGTGGATGAGGCGGCGCGCGCCCGCGCCCTCGCCGTCTGCGCCACGCTCGGCGCCGATGCGCAGGCGCTCGCGAAGACGGGTGCGCCAAACGCCAGCGCCGATCTTGCCCTGCGCCGCAAGTTCCCCTTTGTGCTGTGGCGCCTCGCGCGGCTCGCCCAGATGCGCGGCCGCGTGGCCGAAGAGGCCGGCGACCGCGCCACCGCCTTCCGTGAAGTGGGGCTCTCCGAGGCGCTCGACGCCGACAACGTCGAAGTGCAGCGGATGCGGCGCGACGTGAACTGGCTCAGGAGCCAGAACGGCGGCGCCCTCTCGCCGCGCGAAGGCCTCGTCATCGGCCTCGCGCGCGCCGACTTCGCGCTCGCCGGCCGCTACGCCGCGCCCGTGCTCGCCGCCGACCCCGACGACCCGCGCGCCAATTTCGCCCTCGGCATGATGTACTGCCAGGACGAGCAGTTCGCCCGCGCCGAAGGCCACCTCGCCCGCTGCCTCAAACGCCGCCCCGACGATCCCGCCGTGCTTAACAACCTCGCCATCGTGCAGTCGAAGCTCGGCCGCTACGACGAGGCCGAGCAGCACGTACGCCGCGCGCTCGAGAAGTATCCCAAGCTCCTCGAGCTGCAGAAGACGCTCGACTCCATCCTCGCCGCCCGCAAGGCCGCCGCCGAAAAGCCTAAATCCCTCACCCCCGGCGAAGCGTCCCCCTGACGCGCCATTTCACCGCAGCAGGAACACCGTGCTGTTGGCTTCGCGCTCCACCACGGCGAAGGTGCCGATGTTGTAGACTTCGTCGAGGGCGTCCCGCAGCCAGGCGTCGTCGGCCATCGCGATGACCTTGCTGCTCGGCCGCTCGCCCGCTTCCAGCGCCACGAGGCGCGTCCACTTGCCGGCCGCCGCCGCGTAGCGCCACAGCTCCAGGCGCGTGTTCGGCTTCAGGATCTTCGTCTGGTCGTAGCGGATCGCCACGTTGGCCTTGCTGAAGGAATCGCGATGCGCCGCGTCGCGGTCGCTCGGATTGTTGAAGATGCCCATCCTGTGGATGCTGAGCACGTTGCAGCCCGCCGGCAGCGCGTTCGTGTAGGCATCCGCGCGATCCGGCGCAAGCACGGCCACGCTGAAGCACTTTTCATGTCCCGGCGTCGTGCCCGAAGCCCGGAGGCGCACGGCGTTCACGAGATCCGGCAGCTGGTCGTCCACGCCCTGCTCCTTCGCGCAGCCGGGATAGGCCACGAGGTTGTTCCACGTATCGCCGTTCCAGAAGCAGCTCCGGTTCGGCAGTTCAACAAGCCCCTTGTTCACCGCGCGCCAGCCGGACGTCGTCTCCGCCGCCACGTCCGCCGGCAGTGCGTTCGAGACGGTGTACAGCGCCTCGCACGTGTCCAGCACATGGCTCTCGTCGCCCTCGCCGTCGCCGACGAACTCGCCGTAGCCCAGCGCCGCGCGGATGCCGCGCACGCCCGTGCGCGAGACATCGCCGCCGACAATCCGACCCCAGCCGCGGATTACGCCGCGCGAGGCCGCGTCCACGCCGCCTTCCGCCGTCGGGCACATTCCCATCCGTAGATTGTCGGTATGGTTCACGGTTCCGTCGCTCGCCGTCGCCCAGTTGTCCAGGTTGTTGACGAACTTGCCGCCGCGCAGGCAAATCTCGCCCACGCCCGCCGCCCCGGCGTCGCGTCCGCCCAGATACGTCATCAGCACCTTGAAGAGACCGTTCGTCTCCAGCGTGATCACGCCGCCGGCGGACGATTCGCCCACCACGGCGTCGCCGTTCAGCGCCGCATGACGTGGCAGACTGAAGGTCGAGTCGCGCAGAACCAGTTCGCCGCGGCCCCTTCGGCCCACGTACAGATCCTTGGGGTAAATGTCCGCGAACGTGCCGCCGTCGCAGCTTACGAGCCGTCCCCAGCTTCCGGCTTGCTCTCCCAGCACAATCGGCTCCGGGTACTTGATCGTGCCCAGGTTCGTGACGATGCCCGACCCGGAACGACCGACGGTCAGGCCGCCGCTATAGGTCGCGCCGGCGTCGATCAGCACGAGGCCTCCCTTTCCCGCGTCTTGCCCCAAGACCAGTTTGGTCCAATTATGATTGTCCGTGGCGCCGGGCGTGAACTGCAGCGTCAGCGGAGTTCCGTTCGTGGAGGCGTTCAGGCGAAACTCCCAGACATATGGCACGGAGTTCGTGATGTAGATCGTGCCCGTCTGGTAGCAGTTGCAGTCGCCGTATGACGGCACGGCGTGCGTGCCGTCATCGTACGTCCAGCGCGCGGCGTCGTCCCAGGAGGCGGTGGTTTCGCCATCGGGGAACCGAAAGACCCAGCCCGCCAGGGCGGTCGAGGTGACGAGCGCACACGCGCACGAAAGCATCATCAGTTTCTTCATGGTTGTTTCCTTTGTGTTGGGAGTGGAACGGTGGAATGAGTGGAAGGGTGGGCGCGTGTCCTCACGCGCCGATTACTCGGTAGGGTCGGCGCTCCGCGCCGACCGCGTGACACAACGACGCCGCCTCGCGCCAGATCTTGGCGTTCTGTTTCATGCTGATTGCCTTGTGCCGATAGTCTACCACATTCCCGTTCGCCGTGTCAAGCCGTCCGCGAAAGATTTTTCAGAAAAAAATTATATGTACACGATACTTCCAGAAATCTTACAAAATCATACACTTTTAGCCCTCATCGCCGGGGTCTGTCCCCATACCCTAAAGCCCTCACCCCCAGCGAAGCGTACCCCTCACGCGGGTTGCTTTTGGTATACTGTTTCCATGGACACGATCGACAGACATGACAGCGGCCTGGACGGGCTTCTTGACGACCTTCGAACGAGTTCCTGCACGGCCGTGCTGACGGGTGCGGGCATCTCCACGCTCTGCGGCATTCCCGACTTCCGCGGGCCGCAGGGCCTCTACCGGCTGCCCGACGCCGAACGCATCTTCGACATCGACTGGTTCGACCGCGACCCGCGCATCTACTATCGCGGCGCCGCGGAGCTCGTCTACGGTCTGCGGAAATTCCAGCCCGGGCCCGTGCACCGCGCGCTCAAGCGGCTTGAGGACTGCGGCCGGCTGGCGGGCATCGCCACGCAGAACATCGACATGCTCCACCAGAAGGCCGGGTCGTCGCATGTCTACGAAATCCATGGCTCGCCGCTCTTCCACCACTGCCGCGCCTGCGGCGACGAGAAGTCGTTCGAGGAGATCTGCCGCCTGCTGGAGACGGCGGAGGTGCCGCGCTGCGCGTGCGGCGGCGTCTACAAGCCCGACATCACGTTCTTCGGCGAGGCGCTGCCCGAGAAGGCATTCGCGGCGGCGCAGGAACTGGCGATCCGGGCCGAGGTGATGCTGGTGCTCGGCACGTCGCTCACCGTCTATCCCGCGGCCGGACTGCCGCGGCTCACGCTGCAGGCCGGCGGACGCGTCTACATCGTCAACGCGCAGCCCACGCCGCTCGACGCCTACGCCCGCGCGCGCTTCACCGACCTCGAAGCGTTCGCCACCGCAGTGCTCACGAAGCATGCCGCCGACTAAGCCCCATCCCGTACAGGCATGCGACCACGGCGCGGACTCGTCGCGATTTGGGGACAGACCCCGACGAGGAGGGCATATGTGCATGAGTTCGCGACTTTTCGGCAGAATCATGCATATATAATTCTTTCCGCGAACTTGAGTACCCCATTACAAGTCACGCGATCTTCTCGACCTTGCC
>CAVEDG010000068.1:0-7926 GCA_963614205.1 bacterium
ACGCGGCGCTCTTCCAGTCGCGTCTGCTCGAGGCGCTCCGCGCCAAGGGCCTTGCCTGAGAACGCCCGTGGCAAATCCCGAATACGAATTGGCGGGCATCGAGACGATTGCCCGCGGCATCTGCATCCAGCAGGGGCGTGTGCTGCTCTGTCGGGCAAAAGGCGGTGCCACCACCTATCTTCCGGGCGGCCACATCGAGTTTGGCGAGACGGGGCGGCAGGCCCTTGAGCGCGAGATGCGCGAGGAGATGGGCGTGGCGTCCACGGCCGGCGCGTTCATCGACGTCGTCGAGAACCAGTTCACGCAGCACGGCAAGCCGCATGCCGAGATCAATCTCGTCTACCGCCTCGAACTGCCCGAGGGCGTCGCCGCGCGCGCCTGCGAGGACTGGATTGACTTCGAGTGGCGCGATCTTGCCGATCTCGCCAACGCCCACGTGCTGCCCGCCGCGATGATTCCGCTCATCCAGCGCGTTGCCGTCAACTGAGTCGCGTTCGAAGGATAAAAAAATCCGATCCAGGAAATGGGGAGGTCCTGGATCGGCATGGACAGTTGGTTGGCTGTGTCCACTTGGAAGTAGGCGAACCGACCACAGGATTCTACAGAAAAAACAAAAAAATTTTTACTTTCCGTTCGTCGTTGGCGAAAGTGCGGTTTCGTGCGCGTTTTCAACCGTTTTCAGCGATTTCAGTGCTTCGGTAAGAGCGGCATCCAAAGCGCCCGAGAAGGCGGCCGTGTAGTCGCCGCCGGCGGCGTCGGCCTCGCCGGCGCCCATGCCGCGCAGGGCGACGACCCGCGGGCCACGCCCGGTCTTCACCACGTCGAGCGCGAGCGCGGCGCGCGCGCGGCGCTGGCCGGCCGTGCGGCAGTCGAGGGAAAGATCCGTGACCTGCACCTCCACCTGTGCATCGGCCCATGCCGTGCTCGACGGATTGACCACGCGCCCGAAGCGGCCATCCGCGCCGAGGCGGTCGCGCACGGGCGCGCGCACGAGCGAGGCGGGCAGCGCGGCGAACACGTTGCAGTCGTCGAACGCCACGGAACCATCCGCGCGGCGCACCACGAACGACGTTTTGTCGAATGGCGCGTCCACGGCCACCATACCCATGCGCGTGGTGCCAAACGCCGCGCGCTGCGCACCTTCCACGGACGGCACGGCCTCCCCGCGGGACGCCGACGGCGTCTCCAGCGTCCATGCCGTCGTCTTGGGCGCGGAGGAGGAGAGACAGCCCGCGCAGAACGCGGCCGTCAGGGAAAGACACGCGTTAGCGACCGATTTCAAGGCGCGCCGCACACTTCTCCGGCAGCCCCGCCCGCCGGTTGCGTTCCATGGCCGCCTGCACGTCGTAGGCGAGACGGCGGAAGAAGACCTGTCGCGCCGTCATGTCGTAGATCACGTAGGAGGCGCGCGGATCTCCGTCGCGCGGCTGGCCCACGGAACCCACGTTGATGAACAGGCGCTGACCCAGTTCGAGCGTGAAGTCGCGCGGCTGGTAGTGCACCACGCCGTTCGCCTCGTTCGAGTAGATGATCGGCACATGCGTATGGCCGTGGAAGCACAGCTGCGTGTACTGGTAGCTGAAGTTCGCTTCGGCCTGCTGCTTCTCGAACACGTAGCCCCAGTGCGCGGGCTTGTCGAGCGTGGCGTGCACGAGCATGAACCCCATCACGGGCTTCTGCAGCGGCAGGTCATGCAGCCAGGAAATGTCGCCCTCCGTCAGCTGGCTGCGCGTCCACTCCACCACCTGCGCCGCGCTTGGACTGAAGTCCGCGAGGTTCGTGTCGAGGTAGGAGACGTAATGGTCGTGGTTGCCGCGCACGCACGGGCAGGCCAGTTCGTCGCGCACGATGCGGATGCATTCCGCCGGAGCCGCGTTGTAGCCCACCACGTCGCCCACGCACACGAAGTGCGTCACGCCATGCGCGCGCGCGTCGTCCAAAACGGCGTTCAAGGCGTCGATGTTGGCGTGGATGTCACCGAGAATCGCGTAGACTCTGCCCATTCGTTCTCTTCCTCACCCCGGATTGACGTTCGGTTATGATTTCAGCACGACGGCCGCCGCGAGCTGCAGGTCTTCGGCCGTCGTGATCTTCAAGTTCGGCTTGATGCACTCGTAGATCTTCACGGGCTCGCCCAGCGCCTCCACGGCGGAGGCGTCGTCCGTGACCTCGAGCTTCTTCTCGGCCACGGCCGCGTAGGCGCGCTTGATGAGGCGCACGTCGAAGGCCTGCGGCGTCTGGATCGCCCACAGCTTCGAACGGTCTTCCGTGCGCGTCACGGTGTTGCCCTTTTCGACGACCTTCACCGTGTCCCAGATGTGGCTGCCGACCACGGCCGCGCCGTAGCGGCGCGCCATCTTGACGACTTCGGAAATCGTGTCGGGCTTCACGCACGGGCGCGCGCCGTCGTGCACCACGATCAGGCGCGTGTCGAGATCGATCTCCTTCATGCCGTTCATCACGGAATCCTGGCGCTTCGAACCGCCGGCCACCACGGCCCGGATCTTGGAAATGCCGAACATGCGCACCACCGCCTTCGCGGCGACGATCTGGTCCTTGCGCACCACAAGCACGATCTGGTCGATGTCCGCGCAGCGTTCAAAGGCCAGCAGACTCCAGGCAACGACCGGTTTCGGCCCCAGGTTCAAAAAGGCCTTGTCCGTACCCGCGCCCATGCGCTCGCTCTTGCCCGCCGCAACGATGATTGCCGTTACCATGTCTGTGTCCCTTCTTGTTTCGTGCTTGTTCCGTCACGCTTGATGTTGGTCTATCCTTTCACGCAGAATGCGTTTGGAAGACAGTATAGCAAATCTGCGTGGCGAAGTCCACCTGGTTCGACGCGTCGGTCCTGATGCGTAAGGGGGTGCGTTTTTACAATTGAGCGAAACGCCGGGGTTTGGTATACTCGTCTCTCTACACGGAGACTCTTCTATGACATTGACGCTTGACTCCCTTTCCACGCAGGCGGACGCCTGGGCGGCCGCGCACGTGGCGCTGCCGCGGTTCGACATCGCCGCCGTGCGCGCGCAGACGGCCGCCACGCCCGAGTGGGTGCACTTCGGCGCGGGCAACATCTTCCGCGGCTTCATCGGCTCGCTCAACCAGCGGCTGCTCAACGCCGGGCTCGCGAAGACGGGCATCATCGCGTGCGACACGTTCGACTACGACGTGATCGACAAGATCTACGCGCCACACGACAGCCTCACGCTCAACGTGCTTCTCAATCCCGACGGCACGACGACGCGCGAAGTGCTCGCCGGCGTGGCGGAGGGCGTGAAGGTCGATTTCTCGGACGCCGCCTCGACCGCGCACCTCAAGGCGATCTTCCGCGCGCCGTCCCTGAAGATGCTCTCGTTCACGATCACCGAAAAGGGCTACGCGCTGCGCCGGCCCGACGGCGCGTATCTGCCCGTGGTCGAGGCCGACCTGAAGGACGGCCCCGCCACGGCGCGCCACGCGATGGCGATCGTCTGCGCGCTTCTCTGGGAGCGCTTCAACGCGGGGGCGCTGCCGCTCGCCGTCGTCTCGATGGACAACTGCTCGCACAACGGCGAGAAGCTCGGCGCCTCCGTGCGCGAGATCGCCGCCGCGTGGAAGCGGGCCGGCTTCGTGTCGGAGGCCTTCCTCGCCTATCTCGACGACGAAACGAAGATCGCGTTCCCCTGGTCGATGATCGACAAGATCACGCCGCGGCCGCACCCCGTCGTCGAGAAGGCGCTGACGGACGACGGCATCGAGGGCATGGCGCCGATCGTCACGGCGAAGAAGACGTTCATCGCGCCGTTCGTCAACGCGGAGAAGCCGCAGTACCTCGTGGTCGAGGACGCATTCCCGAACGGGCGGCCGCCGCTTGAGAAGGCGGGCGTGTACTTCTGCGACCGCGCGACGGTGAACATGACCGAGAAGATGAAGGTGACCACGTGCCTCAACCCGCTGCACACGGCGATGTCGATGTACGGCTGCCTGCTCGGCTACACGCTCATCTGCGAGGAGATGAAGGACCCCGACATCGTGCGCCTCGTCACGCGCCTCGGCTACGTGGAGGGCCTGCCCGTGGTGGTGGACCCGAAGATCATCTCCCCGAAGGCGTTCCTCGACGAAGTCGTGCACGAGCGCCTGCCCAATCCCTTCATGCCGGACGATCCGCGGCGCATTGCCACGGACACCTCGCAGAAGGTGGGCATCCGCTTCGGCGAGACGGTGAAGAGCTACCTCGCCGCCGGCCGCGACCTCGGCGCGCTCGTGGCGCTGCCGCTCGCGCTCGCGGGCTGGATGCGCTACCTGCTCGCCGTCAACGACGCGGGCGAGCCGATGGAGGTCTCCGCCGATCCGCTCAAGGACGAGCTGCAGGCGCAGCTGAAGGGCATCACGTGGAACGACCCCGCCTCCTACCACGGCGAACTGCGCGCGATTCTCGCCAACGCCTCGATCTTCGGCACGGATCTCACGAAGACGCCGCTCGCCGACCGCATCGAGGGCTACTTCGTGAACCTGCTCGGCGGCGCGGGCGCGGCGCGGGCGCTTCTGGAGGCCGAGCTGAAATGAGCGGGCGCGCGGCGGCGGTTCTGGCGGCGCTGGCGCTGTGCGGCGCGGTGTGGGGCGACGCGGAGATCACGGTGCCCGTCACGGAGGTGAAGGCCGTGGCGGCGAAGCCCGTGCGCACCTATCCCGGGCGCGTGACGCCCGTGGCGCAGGTGAACGTGATTCCGCAGGTCTCGGGCGAAATCCTCGAGGTCGCCTTCGAGAACGGCAGCACGGTGAAGGCCGGCGACCTGCTCTACCGGCTCGACCCCGTGAAGTACGAGGCGGCCGTGAAGAACGCCGAGGCGAAGGTGGCCGAGTGCACGGCCGCGCTCGGCTATGCGGAGCTCAGCTACGCGCGCCACCTCAAGCTCGTGGCCACGCGCGCCGTGTCGCAGGACGCGCTCGACAACGCGCTCTCCGCGCGCGACAGCGCGCGCGCCGCGCTCGAGGCCGCCAAGGCCACCCTCATCAGCGCGCGCGACGACCTGCGCCACTGCCGCATCACGGCGCCGATCGCCGCGAAGGTCGGCACCACGCAGTTCACCGCGGGCAACTACCTGCAGAAAGGCGAGGCCACGCTCGTCACGCTCGTGCAGTACCGCCCCATCCGCGTGCGCTTCTCGATCTCCAACCGCGACTTCCTCGAGATGTTCGGCGCGAGCACCACGCGCTGCCGCAACGAGGGCAAGATCTCGCTGCGCCTCGCCGACGGCACCACGTTCTCGGAGACCGGCATCATCGAGTACAGCGAAAACCTGGCGGATGAGAAGACCGACACGATCTCGCTCTACGCGCTCTATCCAAACGCGAACTACGCGCTGCGGCCCGGCGGCACCGTGACCATCTCGCTCGAGCCGCGGAACGGCGTGCTGCGGCCCGCGATTCCGCCCACGGCGATCCTGCAGGACACGCAGGGCCCGTACGTGTGGGCGCTGGACGAGAAGAACCGGGCGCAGCGCCGCGCGGTGGCGCGCGGCGAGCTCGCGGGCGACTGGCTCTTCATCGAAAAGGGCCTGAAGGTCGGCGAGCGCATCGTCTCGGACGGTGCGCACCGCGTGAAGCGGGGCATGACCGTGAAGCCGTTTGTCGCGCACGAGGGGCACGAGGCCTCGCGATGAAGAGCTTTTCCGACATCTTCATCCGGCGGCCGAAGCTGGCGTGGGCCTCGATGATCGCGCTCACGCTGTGCGGCCTGATCTGCCTCTTCCGCATCCCGGTCTCCGAGTATCCGCAGATCGTGCCCGTCACGATCACCGTCTCCTGCGACTACACGGGCGCGAGCGCGACCGACCTCGACGAGACCGTGGCGCAGATCGTCGAAGACCAGATCAACGGCGTGGAGGACATCTGGTACTACAAGTCGTCGAAGACGGCGCGCGGCACGTACACGTGCTACTGCGTGTTCCGGCCGGGCACGCCCTCCAACGTCGCGCTCATGAACGTGCAGAACGCCGTCAAGCGCGCCGAGCCGAAGCTGCCGACCGAGGTCACGCAGAGCGGCGTCGTCGTGAGGAAGTCGCCGGAAGACCGCCTCGTCATGTACTGCTTCACGACGGACGGACGCCAGATGGACATCATGGAGCTCTCGAACTACGTCGAGAAGCAGATCGCGGACGCGATCGCGCGCGTCAAGGGCGTCGGCCAGGTGCAGACCTCGGGGCGCACGTACGCGATGCGCCTCTGGCTCGACCCGATCCGCATGACGGGGCTCGACATCTCCATCGACGAGATCAAGAACGCGATCCTCGCGCAGAACGTGCAGGCCGCGGCCGGCACCGTGGGCGGCGAATACGCGAACAGCTACCTCAACTTCAAGCTCAACGTGAAGGGCCGCCTCAAGACGAAGACGGAGTTCGAGAACATCGTGGTGCGCACGAACCCCGAGACGGGCGCGCAGGTGCTCGTCAAGGACGTGGCGCGCGTCGAGCTCGGCTGCAAGGGCTACACCATCCGCTCGCGCTACAACGACCAGCCCACCGTCTACTTCGAGGCCTTCAAGTCGCCGGACGCGAACTCGGTGGAGACGGCGGAGCGCGTGAAGAAGGAGGTCGAGAAGTGGGTGGGGCGTCTGCCCGCCGGCGTCGAGGCCGTGCTGGTGGACGACTCGACGGCGTTCACGATCGTCTTCCTGAAGGAGACGTTCAACACGCTCGTGATCGCGCTGCTGCTCGTGGTCGTCGTCACCTACCTCTTCCTGCAGGACGTGCGCGCCACGTTCGTGCCGGCGATCGCGATTCCGATTTCGCTGCTGGCGACGTTCGCGGTGCTGTATCCCCTCGGCTTCACGCTGAACGTGCTCACGATGTTCGGCCTCATCCTCGTCATCGGCTCGCTCGTGGACGACGCGATCGTCGTCGTGGAGAACTGCCAGTCGCTCATGCTGCGCGAGGGGCTCTCCGCGAAGGAGGCGGCCTCGAAGTCGATGTCGCAGATCACGGGCGCGATCATCGCGACGACGCTCGTCACGCTCGCGTGCTACATGCCGCTCGCGTTCTACGCGGGCATGGTCGGCATGATGTACGTGCAGTTCGCCGTGACGATGTGCGTGGCGCTCGTCTTCTCGATGGTCGTGGCGCTCGTGCTCTCGCCGGTGCTCTGCGCCTACCTGCTCAAGCCGCCGCGCGAGAAGCCGCCGGCCGTCTTCGCGCCGTTCAACTGGCTGCTCGAGAAGTTCCGCCGCGGCTATCTGCGCTGCGTGCTCGTCTTCATCCGCCACGGCCTCGTCACGCTGCTCGTGCTCGGCGCGTTCGCCGGCGCGATCTGGTGGGTCTCCGGCAAGGTGCCGACCTCGTTCCTGCCGAAGGAGGACCGCGGCTACATCACGCTCAACGCGCGCCTCAGCGAAGGCCAGTCGCACGAGCGCACGATCGCCGCGTCGGACGCGATCTACGAGCGCATCCGCGCGATTCCGGGCGTGGAGTCCTGCACGCAGCGCTGTGGCTCGAACAGCATGTGGGGCACGGGCGAGAACCTCTTCAACATCTTCACCCGCCTCGAGCACTGGGACTTCCGCAGGACGGCGGAGAAGTCGATCGACGTCGTGATGAACCGGATCCGCGAGGTGCTGAAGGACTTCCCGCAGGTCGACTACAGCCTCACGCAGCCGGCCGCCATCAAGGGCCTCGGCGGCTCGGCGGGCATCGGCTTCAACTTCTGCGCGATCGAGGGCGGCACGCCGGAGGAGCTTCTCGCGGCGGCGGACGCCTTCCGCGAGGCGCTGGCGACGAACGCGCTCGTCTCGGCGGCGAACCACGGCTTCACGTGCGCGACGCCGCAGCTGGAGCTCAAGCTCGACCGCCGCAAGGTCGACCTGCTCGGCCTCACGCCGAAGAAGGTGTTCGCGATGCTGCAGAACCAGCTCGCGAGCTACTACGTCAACGACTTCAACATCAAGGGCGGCGT
>CAVEDG010000069.1:0-7807 GCA_963614205.1 bacterium
GGCGGGAATCGGACGATATGGTCTTGATCTCGTAGGCGTAGCCGTGGAGGAGGCTGCGGAAGACGACGAGGCCGTCGGGGCGGCGCGTGATTTCGGCGACGGCGTCGCCGGCGGCCGTGCGGATGCGCCGCGTCGTGCCGTCGTCGTCGATGCGCAGGGCGTCGCCGGCCGCGCGGCGCAGCGTGGCCGCGTCGAGCTGCGTGAAGGCGAGATCCACGAGCGCGTACTCCGGCTCGAAGACGCGCGGGATGCGCGGCGCGCGCGTGCAGCGGATCGCGTGCGGCGGCGTGACGACGATCGTGACGAGGCGCATCTGCGGCGCGAGGAAGACGACCGTGAGCGCGCCGTTCTCGTTCTTCAGCACGCACTGCGCCTGGAAGACCTGGTCGCGCCAGCTGCCGTTGATCGCCTGCACGGTCGTGCCCGTGACGTGCGCGCGCAGCGCCTCCACGAGCGCGCGCGTCTCGACCTGCGTCGCGCCATAGCGTACCGCGAGCGGCGTCGCGCGTTCCTGCGTGGTCGCGCATCCCGCGCACATGAGAAGCAGCAGAAGTGAAATCAACCGAAACATCATCCTAAACCTCCTTGCGTTCAAGACGCGCGCGGATCTGTTCCGTCAACGCGACGGCGGCGGCGCGTGTGGCGGCGGCGCGCGGCGGCGCCACGGGAATCTCCTCGCCCACGCGCAGGCGCCAGACAATCGCGCGGTCGGCGAGGTCGTGCCACGGCTGGCCCTTGCCGAGCACGGGCGGGTCGCACGTGAGCGTGACGGGCAGAATCGGCGCGCCCGCGCGTAGGGCGATCTGCGCCGCGCCGCGCCGCAGCGGCCCGAGCGGCGCGCCCGGCGGCACGCGCGTGCCCTGCGGGAAGACGATGAGATCGACGCCCTGCGCGAGCAGCGTCTGCGCCGCCGCCAGCGCGCGCGTGGGTTCGTCGTTCACGAGAAACGCCCCGCGCACGATCCACGAGTAGAACACGTTGCCCCGCGCGGCCGCCTTCGCGAGCGCCGTCGCGTCGGGCAGAAACACGGCGAGCACCACCACGTCGATGAGCGTGAGGTGGTTCGCCACGACCACGCGGCCGCGCGCGGCGGCGAGGCGGGCGCGGTCTTCGGGCGAGATCTCCACGCGGAAGAGGCCCGTGAGGCGGCCGCCCCACACGAACGCCGTCCAGCTCAGGCGCACGAGCGCGCGCATGGCCCGCCGCGCGTTCACGAGCAGCAGCGGCGGAAAGAGCAGGCCGCCGATCGCGAGCGCGCCCGTGCCGAAGAGCACGAAGAACACGCCCCCCAGCGCGCTCCGCCCCATGCGGCGCAGCCGTGTGCCCAGGGTCACGCGCGCGCCTCCCGCGCAAGCGCGACGTCGGCCGCGGCGAAGGCGTCGGCGCGGCCTTCGAGAAAATCGACGAAGGCGTCGAAGCCCGCCGGCGGCAGATCGGCGTGGCGGAACGTCACGGCCACCGCGCCCGGCGTCTCCGCCGCGCACGGCGCAAGGCGCACGGCGAGCGCGCAGCCCGTCTGCGGATCGGGGAACGCGCCCGCGTAGAGGTTGGGCGTGGCCTCTTCGGCGTAGACGAGGAGAATCCGCGCGCGGTGCACGAGCGCCTCCAGCAGCCCCGACTCCAGCGACCGCGCGCGCGCCGCGAGCGCCGTGTACGGCGCGTGGTTCTTCGTGAGCAGCGAAAACGCGCCCGGCGCCGCATTGTGCACGGAGGCGGAAAAACCCGCCGGCGACATCTCGCCGCCCTCGTGGAACTGGCGCATGAGCTTCGCCGTCACGCCGATCTCGCCCCAGCGCGACGCGAAGACCACGGGAAGCTCCGCGCCCTCCGGCGGACGCACCTGCCAGGCGACGGCGAGCGCCGCGCGCTCCACGCCCGTCAGACGGCGGCGTTCAAGCGGCGGCACGAACGACACGTCGGGCTTCGGCGTCTCGGCCGTCGCCCGCCACACGGCCTGCTGTTCAAGGGTGATCCACAAGTTCATCCACGTACTTCCCGATGATTCGAAAATCCGACCGCACCGAAATGTTCGCGCGCCCCAGCACGCGCTCGCGCCGCCGGTCGACGAGCGCCACGGAGAGCTCCATGTCGTCGCGCGCGCCCGCGCCGCCGAAGCCGACGTCGTTGAACTCCCAGGCGTTGACCGCGGCCCTCACGACCACGTCGCTCTCGTCCTGCGTCTTCGCGATCGTGAAGCCGCGTTTCCGCAGCGCCTTCTCGAAGGCCTCCTTCACGCGCTTCTCCGTGCGGTCCACGAAGAACGCCGCGTCCGGCGGGAAGGTGCGCTCCAGGCGCGGCAGCCCGTGCACGATTTTGCCGCGCACCCACGGCGTCTCCATCGTGTCGCAGCCCGCGCACAGCGCGGCAAGGCCCGCGCAGACGGCGAGCCGGAGAAAGGGGGATGTCAGTACGCCGCGCATGTTTCCCTGTCGTCGAAGTGAAGGACCGTGCTGCCGATGGTCTGCGTGGTCTCGTGGCCCTTGCCGCACACCACGACCACGTCGCCTTTCCGGGCCTGCGCGAGCGCAAGATGGATGGCCGCGCGGCGGTCGGGCTCCACCACGTAGACGGCGCCGGGCGGGATGCCCGCGACGATCTGCGCGATGATCGCGTTCGGGTCTTCGCTGCGCGGATTGTCGCTTGTCACGACGAGGCGATCCGCAAAGCGCGCGGCCGCGGCGCCCATGAGCGGGCGCTTGCGCGTGTCGCGGTCGCCGCCCGCGCCGAACACGGCCCACACGCGGCCCTGGGCGAACTCCTTCACGGTGGAGAGCACGTTCGCGAGCGCGTCGTCCGTATGCGCGTAGTCCACGAACACGTCGGCCGCGCTGCGCGTCGCCACGCGCTCGAGGCGGCCCCAGCGCGGCGTGAGCGCGGGCAGCTTCGCGAGCACCGTCGCGCGCGGCACGCCCGCCGCCTCCGCCAGCGCGGCCGCGAGCAGCACGTTCTGCACGTTGTAGCGGCCCACGAGCGGACACGTGGCCCGGATCGCCGCGATGAGCGCGGGGTCGCTCGCCGCGAAGCCGCAGCGCACCGTCTTCAGCGGCAATGCGTCGCACAGCGCGGCGAGCCGCCGGCCGTAGTCGCCGTCCACGCAGATCGCGGCGGGCGCGCCCGGGTTCGTTTCCGCGAGGCGGCGGAAGAGATCGGCCTTCGCCTCGAAGTAGGCCTCCATCGTCTTGTGGTAGTCGAGATGGTCTTCGGTGAGGTTCGTGAAGCCGCAGCCCGCGAACACGGTGTCGCCCGTGCGATGCTGGTGGATCGCGTGGCTCGAGACCTCCATCACGCAGTTGGCGAGGCCGTTCGCCTCCATCTCCGCGAAGATCTCCTTGAGCACGGGCAGCGGCGGCGTGGTGTAGCCGGAGGAGAACCGGCGCGTGCCCGTATCCACCTCCACCGTCGTGACGAGTCCGCCGCCGCCGAGAAGCTCGCGCAGGATCCACGTGGTCGTGGTCTTGCCGTTCGTGCCCGTGATGCCGTAGATGTTCATGGTTTCGCCGTCTCCTCCTCGTCGTCCTCCTCCGGCACGTCGTCCGGCAGGTCGGGTTCCACTTCCAGATAGCGCAGCGCCACCGAGGCGATCTGCCGGAACGTGGGCGCGGCGCAGAGGCCGCCCTGGTGGTTGAAGATCGGCACGCCCGCCGCCTCCGACGTGGCGCGGCTGCGGCAGAAGAACGGCTTCTGGTACGTGACGAGAATCACGATCTCCGGCCGCGTGGCGGGCACGATGCCAATGAACGACGCGTTGAACTCGTTGGACGAATAGCCGCGCCCGGCCTTCATCTGCGCCGTGCCGGTCTTGCCCGCCACGGTGTAGCCCGGCACGGCCGCGCGCTTCGCGGTGCCGCCCTTTTTCGCCACGCCCGTCATCATGTCGCGCACCGTGCGCGCCACGGCGGGCGAGATCGGCCGCCCGACCACCTCGCGGTGGTGGCGGTAGATTTCCGTGCCGTCGGCCTGCACGACCTTCTCGACGACGTAGGGCCGCAGCAGCTCGCCGTCGTTGCCGATCGCCGCGTAGGCCGCCGCCAGCTGGATCGCCGTCACGGCCACGCCCTGGCCGATCGGCGCGCGCGACCACTTCACCTTGTCCCACCGCTTCCAGTTCGGAATGATGCCCGTCTGCTCGCCCGGCAGTTCGATGCCCGTCTTGCGGCCGAGGCCGAACGCGGTCATGTACTCGTAGAGCCGCCGCGGCCCGAGGTCGCAGCCGAGCTTGCCGAAGACGATGTTCGAGGAGTGCACAAGCGCGTCGCGCACGCTCATGTACGCGTCCCACACGTGCCCCGCGTCGCCCGGCAGGCGGTAGTAGTTCGGGTCGTTCCGCTTCGTGTTGACCATCGTGTCGGGCCCGGCAAGCCCCTCGTTGAGCACGGCGCACGCGGTGATCGTCTTCATCACGCTGCCGGGCTCGTAGATCTCCGAGACCGCGCGGTTGTTGCGCGCGTCGGCGGTGGCCTTGTTGAACTGCTCCGGCGAGAAATCCGGCGCCGCCGCCATGGCGAGCACGGCGCCCGTCTTCACGGAGAGCACGATCGCCCAGACGCGCTCCGCCCGATGGCGCGCCAGGCCTTCGCGCAGCGCCTTCTCGGTTTCGTACTGCACGTTCGAGTCGATCGTGAGGTGCACGTCGCAGCCCGGGCGCGCGTCGATGTCGAGATCGCGCCGGCTGCGGTCTTCGCGGCCGATCGCGTCCTTCGCGCCGTGCACCTGGCCGGGCGTGCCCTTGAGGAAGCGCTCGTAGCGCAGCTCGATTCCGGCGCCGCCCACCATGTTCGTGGGGTCCTTGCTCACGAAGCCCAGCACGTGCGAGAGCATGTTCCCCTGCGGATAGACGCGCACCTGCTTCTCGCTGACGGCGATCTCGCGCAGGCTGTTCGTGGGGTGCATCAACGTGTCGTGCGCCTCCTGGTCCGTGCTGCGGGTCAGGAACTGGTAGCGTCGGTTCGTGCGCGCGTAGGCGTCCAGCACGGTCTCGAGCGGCAGGCCCAGGCAGTCGGCGACGAGCCGGATGCGTTCCATGCGGCGCGCGGCGGACAGCGGCTTGCGCGCGTTGAAGAGCTCGTTCGTCGCCACCTGGGCGTCGAGCGCGTATTCCCACACGGGCATCGTCTTCGCGAAGGTGACGCCGTTCGCGCCGAGGATCGACCCGCGCGTGCCCTGCATCGTGCGCTTGAAGTTGTAGTTCGGCGCGGCGGGGCCGTCCTCCTTCAGGCCGAGGTGCAGCGTCACGAGCCGCCACGCGAGGCCCGCCGTGACGCACCCCACCACGATCAGCGGCAGGAAGAAGCGGGAGAAGCTGTTCTGCTGGGCCAGCGCCACGCCTCGCCCCCGTTCCTCAGCGCCGCGCGATTTCGGAGGCCCGCATGCGCGCCTTCGCGCGCGCCACGGAGATCTGGCCCACCGCAGGGCGGCCGTCCGCCGTCATGCGCACGACCTGGTCCTGGCGCGCGTAGCGCATCTCGAGCCCGAAGCGGCTGAGCTTCTCGTCGAGCCTGTTCGTGACCTTGAGGCTTTCCCAGCGCGCCGACTCGCGCACGCACTCGGCTTCGAGCGACGCATAGCGCTTCTCGTGCTTGCCGATTTCGCGCGTGATGGCGTTGCAGCGCGAATCGAGCACGTAGAACGCCATCAGCATCACCACGCCCGAGATGAGCAGCGCCGAGGCCCCCATGGAGCCCGTCTTGAACATCGCGTTCTTCTTGACTTTTCTGTTCCGCATTCTTCTCATGTCGTCATATCCTTTCCGCTGTGCGCAGCTTCGCGCTGCGCGACCGTGGATTCTCGTTCAATTCCTGTTCCGTCGCCGTCACCGCGTGGCGCGCGACGAGGCGCACGCGCGGCAGCTCGCCTTCCCAGCGCGCGCCGCCCTGCTGCAGCGAGACCTCGCGACCGGCGTGCGCGGCGAAGAACCGCTTCACGATCCGGTCGGTCAGGCTCTCGAAGGTGATCACCGCGAACCGGCCGCCCGGCCGCAGCAGCCCGAGGCCGCCCGCAAGCGCGCGCTCGAGCTCGCCCACTTCGTCGTTCACCGCCATCCGCAGCGCCTGGAAGACGCGCGTGGCGGGATGGTGCGCCCCATGGCGCCCCACCGTGCGCTCCACGAGCGCCGCGAGCTGCCCCGTGGTCGTCAGCGGCGCCTGCGCCCGCGCCCGCGCGATCGCCCGCGCGATGCGCCGCGCCTGCGGCTCCTCGCCAAGCGCGCGGAAGAGCGTCGTCAGCTCCTCCTCGCCCTGCGTCGCCACCAGCTCCGCCGCCGTCAGACCCCGCGACCGATCCATCCGCATGTCAAGGGGTCCATCGCGCCGAAAACTGAAGCCGCGTCCGGCTTCGTCCAGCTGAGGACTCGACACGCCCAGGTCCAGCAAAATGCCATCGACTTCATTGAAACCTCTCTCTCGTACAAGCTGCGCCAGATCGCCGTGCCGCCCGTGGACAAGCTCCACGCGCGCGCCCGTTGCCGCCGCCGTCAGCGCGTCGCGGCTTTCCGCGAGCGCCTGCTCGTCGCGGTCGATGCCCACGAGCGCCGCGCCCGCGCCCGCCCGCGCAAGGATCTCCCGCGCGTGGCCCGCGCGCCCCAGCGTGCCGTCCACGTACACGCCGCCCGCGCGGACGGCGAGCGCGTCGATGGTTTCCCGAAGAAGGACTGGCACGTGCATCGTTCGGTCCTCCTCAGAAATTCAGTTTCGCCAGGGCGTCGCCCAGCTTTTCGACACGGGTGGAGATGTCCTCTTCGGACTTTTCCGCCGGCCAGATCGTGGCCATGCGCACGCCGCCCTTGAGCACCACCGAGCCCTTCAGGTTCGCGTAGGCGAGCAGGTCGTCGTTGATGCGGATGCGCCCCTGCACGTCGAACTCCAGCAGTTCGGAGGCCGCGCCGATCGCGTCGAGCGCGGCGTTGATCTCCGTGTCGCCCAGCGCCATCTCGCGGTACTTCGCGATTCGCGCCTCCATCGCGTCCTGCGCGAGCAGCTGCAGGCAGCGCCGCTTCGGGTCGGGCATCACGTAGACAAAGTCCGGCCCCAGAGCGGCACGCCACACGCTAGGGATCGTGAGGCGCCGCTTTGGATCGAGATTCCGCGAATACGTGCCCATCAGCGCGCGCGGTGCGCGGCTGGCTGGGGCGCGATTCTCGGCCTCGACGCTCTGGGGACCTGGCTTTGACATAAGTTGACACTAGTAAACACTTTTCCCCACCAACTGTCAAGGGGGTACGGCAAAAAAAATGAAAATCGTACCCTCACGCGGGAATACGGTATACTGTTCGCTAGTAGTTTAGGGTAGTTTAGGGCGAGCGGCGTGATAAATGAGAAAAGGCGCGAAAAGGCGCGAATACGTGAGACTGGCGCGAAAAGAGCGCTTTTAGCGCGAAAGCGTTATCGCATTGAAGTTGATAAAGATTTTGGTGAAAACCGCCCAAATCGGTGCAAGTATCACCTTGTTGAGAAATCAGATCGAATGATGAAGCCGCCCTGCACGGCGGTCGCACACGGTGCGCAGAGGGCGTGGAAGACGCCGCGCAAGAGCCGCGCACACGCCGCGCCTTCCCCGCGCAGGAGCTCGTGCGCGTCACGCCGCGCCGCGTCCCCCGCGACTGGAAGGAACGGTGGCGCGCGGCGGGCGGAACGCTCCTCGACGGCGGGCGCATGGTCGCGCTGAAGACCGACCCCGTCTGGAGCGCGATCTCGCGCTTCGGCACGCCCTACCCGCCGTTCGACTTCAACTCCGGCATGGGCGTGAGGGACGTCGCGCGCTCCGAGGCGGTCAAGCTCGGCGTGCTCGACCCCGACGCGCCGCCGCAGAAGGC
>CAVEDG010000070.1:0-7731 GCA_963614205.1 bacterium
TGAAGCCCTTGCGGTAGTTGGCAAACTGGCCGTCCAGCAGGGCGGCGAAATCCATCTTGTTCTTGTCCATGAGTCCTTTTCCCATTCGTGGAAACGACCCATTAGTATACCACATCGGCCCGGCGCTTGGCCTCTAGCGCAGAATGAAGACCAGGTTCGACGCATTTGAAATCATGGGACCCTAAATGGCTGTGCGGTGGCGCGTCGAACCTGACTGCCATCAACCGACCCTTGGAAATCCAAATGCGTCGGTCCTGGAATGAAGACGGTGCCGTTGATGGGATTTCGCAAGGGAATGTGGATGTGCTCGACAAAGCGATTGTGAGAACAGAACTCTAAGAGATTGCGCTACAGGATCGTCGGGGATGAGAACGCGGAAAACGCGGAAACGCCTCCGGCGGCGCGGACGGAGGCACGCGGACAAACGCGCCATTCGCACTGAACTGCCACCCTTCGCCCACTTTTGTGGACACGCACCCCCATGATTTTCCTCACGAAGCGCGGCCGTCGCGAAACCGCGCGCACTGTCGGCGATGCGGTCGGCGGCGGTCGGCGTTGTGGGTGCGCATGGAAGTGCTTAGTGCCCAGTGCCTCGTGCTTAGTGCGGTGCGTTGCACAAACGACTACGCCCCACGCACTAAGCACGAGGCACTGGGCACTAAGCACTTCAAAAGGGTTTCCGCGCCGTCCGCGATCACGAAAACGCAAGCGACACGAAAAGCGCGCCGAGCCTCGTGTCGAGAACACGAAAATGCTCGGCGACGACTCTCGATCTTTTCGGATACTGGGCGTGGCGGCGTTGCACCAAGCTTGGCGGGGCCAATTGGCCTGCCCAACGGGGCGGTGCGCGGGAGGCAGGTTCGACGCATTTGAATTTCCAAGGGCAGGTTGATGGCATTCAGGTTCGACGCGCCACCGCACAGTCCCTTAGGGCCCCATGAATTCAAATGCGTCGAACCCGGGCGAGCCCATCAGGCACTTGCGCAATCGGCGCGGTTCGGTTATACTATGGGTCTATGTTTTCAAAATTCAAAGGACTCTTCTCCACTGACGTGGGCATCGACCTCGGCACGGCGAACTGTCTCGTGTACGTGAAGGACCGGGGCATCGTTCTCCGCGAGCCGAGCGTGGTCGCGATCGAGGAAGGCTCGAAGCGCGTGCTGGCGGTCGGCGACGAGGCGAAGCGCATGCTCGGCCGCACGCCTGGAAACATCCTGGCCATTCGTCCGATGAAGTCCGGCGTGATCGCCGACTTCGACATCACGGAGGCCATGATCAGCTACTTCATCAACAAGGTCTGTCCCAAGCGGTTCTGGAGCAAGTACGCCAAGCCGCGGGTGGTGATCGCCGTGCCGGGCGACATCACGGAAGTCGAGAAGCGCGCGGTGGAAGACGCGGCGCACGCGGCGGGCGTGGGAGAGGTCTATCTGGTGGAGGAGCCGATGGCGGCGGCAATCGGCGTGGGGCTGCCGGTTTCGGAACCGGCGGGCTCGATGATCGTCGACATTGGCGGCGGCACGTGCGAGGTGGCGATCATCTCGCTCGCGGGCATCGTGCATTCGCGCAGCGTGCGCTCGGCGGGCGACGCGATGGATGCGTGCATCGTGAGCCACATGCGGCGCGTCTACAACCTGCTCATTGGCGAGCGCACGGCGGAGTCGATCAAGATGACGATCGGCTCGGCGTACCCCACGGGTCAGGAAAAGACCATGGAAGTGCGCGGGCGCGACATCGTGGCGGGCCTGCCGAAGACGATGACCATTTCGTCCGAGGAAATCCGCGATTCCCTGACCGAACCCGTTTCGAACATCGTCGAGGCCGTGCGCACGACGCTGGGCAACTGCGAACCGGAACTGGCGGCCGACCTCGTCGACCGCGGCATCGTGCTTTCCGGCGGCAGTTCCCTGCTGCGCGGGCTCGACAAGCTGATCGCCCAGGAGACGGGCCTGCCCGTCACGCTGGCGGACGACCCGCTTTCGGCCGTGGCCGAAGGCACGGGCGTGGTCATGAGCGAACTCGACTTCCTCGCCAAGAACAAGAGGAACTAGTGCTGGGTGAGGGGTGCTTAGTGCTTAGTGCTTGGTGCTTGGTGCTTGGTGCTTAGTGCTTGGTGCGGAGAAAAAAAGAAAGATTCCACATTCATTTCGCACTCGGCACTAGGCACTAAGCACCAAGCACCAAGCACTAAGCACCAAGCACTAAGCACCAAGCACCAAGCACCAAGCACCAGGCACTAAGCACTTAACGGACATGAACAGGCGAACAAGCGTCATCATCGCGTGCCTCATCGTGGGCGCGCTCGGCTTCTGGTTCGCGTGCGGACGCAGCGCGGCGAAGGAGGCCGTGTACCCCGTGGAGAACGGGCGGCGCGGTTTTACGCGCGCGCTGTGCACCCGCGTGTCCGGTCTCTTCAACGGCGCGCGCGTGGCGGCCGAGAACCAGCGTCTGCGCGACGAGAACGACGCGCTGAAGATGGTGCGGCTCGAGGCCGACGCGCTCGCGCGCGAGAACGCGCGTCTGCGCGCGCTGCTCGCCCTGGGCGACGACGGCAAGCCCCTCTTTCCCACGAACCGCTGGCTGTGCGCGCCCGTGCTCAGCCGCGGCGGCGCGGCCGGCGTGCGCGGGCTGCTCCGCGTGGGCCGCGGCAGCCTCGACGGCGTGACCACGAACGCGGCGGTGGCCGTGCCCGAAGGGCTCGTGGGCCGCGTGGCCAGCGTCTCGCCGCGCACGGCCGACGTGCGCCTCGTCATCAGCCCCACCGTGCGCGTGGCGTGCGACGTGGAAACGGGCGACCCCGACTTCGGCCCCCTGCGCGGCATCGTGGAGGGCGGCGGCGCGCGCGCCGTGCGTCCCGAGGCCGGAGCCACGCTTCTTTACATTCTGGACCCTCTCCGTGTGCGCCATCTCAAGCGGCATCCCCGATTGCCCGAACGCGCGCGCCTCATCACGAACGGCCTGGGCGGCCTCTACCCCCCGGGCCTGACGGTCGGCTTCCTGATGGATGGACAGGACGAGGGCGAACTTGAACTCGAACGCGAGGGGGACGTGCAGCCGGCCGTCGACTTCCCCTCGCTGGAGCACGTGTTCATTCGCCGTGAAGACTAGGATCTGCCAGTTCCTGTTCGTGCTCCTCTGCACGACGCTTGCGGCCGCGGCGCAGGACATGCTGCCCGCGTTCGGCGGCGCGAAGGCGCCGCTGCTGCTCGCGCTCGCGCTGCACTGGGCGTTCACGGAGCCGGCGCCCGAGCCGCGCGACCGCGACGCGGCGCCGGCGATCGCCACGTGCTGGGCGGGCGCGGCGCTCTTCGCGGGCGCGTTCGAGGATGCGCTCAGCGCGTTTCCGCTCGGCTGCGCCACGGGCTTCTTCCTGCTGGCGGGCGTGGCCGCGCGCGCGCTGCGTCCGCTCGTGCCGGGCTGGTCGGCGGGGCTGCTCGGGCTGGTGGCGCTCGCGGCCGTTGCGCCGCTGCACGAGGTGTGGCTCGCCGTGTGGGGCGTGACGGACGGCGAGCTCGTGGTGCGCTTCTTCGCGAGCGCGCTGCCCGCGGCGCCGACGGGCGCGCTCGTGTTCGCGCTGCTGCCCGCGTGCGAGCGCGCGGTCGGCTTCCGCATGCCCAAGATGGACGGGAGGCGCGCATGAAGACGTCCCCCTGGTTCGTGCTGGCGCTCGCGGCGGCGTTCACGTTCGGCGAGCTCGTGCTCGCGATTTCGCTTTTCCGCCTGCAGGTGCTCAACGTGGCGGACTTCAAGGAGGAGCAGACGATCCAGGGCACGCGGCGCGTGCGCGTGCCGGGGCTGCGCGGGCGCATTCTCGACCGCGCGGGGCGCATTCTCGCCGAGAGCCGGCCGAGCCTCTGCATCCGCTGCGACCTCGAGACCTTCCAGCGGCGCGGCGCGGTGAGCAACACCGTGGCGGCGGTGGAGGCCGACCTCGACCGGCTCGCCGCGCTGCTTGGGCGGCCGCGCCAGGTCACGGCGGCGCAGATCGCGCGCCACGTGCGCACGGCGAGCGCGGTGCCGCTCACCGTGTGGCAGGATCTCGACGCCGCCACGCTCGCGCGCTTCTGCGAGCACGCGCACGAGTTCCCCGGCTTCGAGGACTTCACGGACGCCGAGCGCACCTATCCCCACGGCACGCTCGCGGCGCACGTGCTCGGCTACACCGGGCGCGGCGACCCCGAGGGCAAGACCGACGACCCGATCTACTACAGCGAAAAGGAGATCCGCGGGCGCGAAGGCGTGGAGGGCTTCTACAACGGCTATCTCTCCAGCGTGACGGGCGAGCGGCGCGTGCTCGTGGACGCGCGCGGCTTCCGGCTCAGCTCGAGCAGCCGCGCGCTGCTCGAGGGCGGCGACGACGGCGCGGCGGGCGACGTGGCGCCCGTGAACGGACTCGACCTCACGCTCACGCTCGACCTCGACATCCAGCGCGCCGTGGAGCGCGAGCTCGTCGGCATGACCGGCGCGGCCGTGGTGCTCGACCCGCGCGACGGCGCGGTGCTCGCCCTCGCGAGCGCGCCCACGTTCGACCCGAACGCGTGCGTGCCGCGCCTCACCGCCGGCGTCTACGCCTCGCTCACGAACGCGCCCGCCAAGCGCGGCCAGAACCGCGCCATCGCCGAAGGCTACGCGCCCGGCTCCACCTTCAAGCCCATCACCGCGCTCGCCGCGCTCGCCACCGCGTGGCTGCCGGAGGACGAGTACGACTGCAAGGGCGTCTACCGCCTCGGCAACCTGCGCCTGCACTGCTGGGACCGCTACGGCCACGGGGCGATGACCGTGCGCTCCGCGCTGGAGCAGAGCTGCAACTCCTTCTTCTGCAACCTCGGCACGGCCGTGGGCACGAACGCCGTGATCTCCGCCGCGCGCGCCTTCGGGCTCGGGCGGCAGACGGGCATCGACCTCGGCGGCGAGATCGCGGGCGTGGTGCCGGACGACGCATGGAAGCGCCGCTGGTACGGCGAGCCGTGGTATCCCGGCGACGTGTGCCAGATGAGCATCGGCCAGGGCATGCTGCTCGTCACGCCGCTGCAGATGGCCGTGGTCGCCGCCACGCTCGCGAACGGCGGCACGCTGTGGCGACCCTACCTGCACGCCACGGGCGCGGGCGCGCGCACGCCCGCGGGGCGGCTGCCGTTCTCGGCGGAGTCCATCGCGCTCGTGCGCCTTGGCATGAAGGACGTGGTGGACGGCGGCACGGGGCGCGGCATTCTCGTGCGCGGCGAGACCGATCCCGCCACGGGGCGGCGCATCCGCCACCAGCTCAACGTGGAGTGCGCGGGCAAGACGGGCACGGCCGAAATCGGGCGCGGCGCCACGAAGCGCAAGAACACGTGGATCATCGCGTTCGCGCCGTTCGAGAAGCCCACCGTGGCGCTCGCCATGATCATCGAGCGCGGCGAAAGCGGCGGCAAGACCGTGGCGCCGCGCGTGCACAACGTGCTCGCCGCGATCTTCGGCGAAACGGAAATCACGGGGCGCCACCGCGCGGCCCGCGCGAACGAAGGCGGGGGGGACTAGCCATGCGCGCGCTCTTCGACAAACTGCGCCGCATGGACGGCGCGCTCACGGCGTGCGCGCTCGCGCTCGTCGTCACGGGCACGGTCTTCATCTGGAGCGCCGGCAGCGCGCGGCAGTCGGCGGCGCTGCAGTCCCTCTGGATCACGCACGCGACGACGGCGGTGTTCGGCCTTGCGCTCTACGCGGCGTTCGCGCTCATCGACTACCGGAAGCTGCTCGACTATTTCGCCGCGCCGCTCTACGGGGGCGCGCTCGCGCTGCTCGTGGCGGTGCTCGCGGTCGGGTCGGAGGTGTACGGCGGCAAGCGCTGGCTGTGGTTCTTCCAGCCGAGCGAGACGGCGAAGTTCGCGGTGATCCTCTTCCTTGCGCACGTCTTCGGGCGCGCGGGGCGCGAATCGTTCAGGTGGTTCGCGCTCGGCGCGGCCGCGCTCGGCGTGCCCGCGCTGCTCATCCTCGCGGAGCCCGACCTCGGCACGGCGCTCGTGCTCGTGCCGGCGGGGCTCGCCATGCTGCTCGCCGCGCGCGTGTGGACGAAGGGCCTCGTCACGCTGCTGCTCGCGGGGCTGCTCGCGGCCGGCGCCGTGCTCGGCACCGTGTTCATCGCCGAGCAGACGCCCGACGCGGAAAAGCGCGCGAAGATCTACGCCTGCCTGCCGCTGCGCGACCACCAGCTCAAGCGCCTGCGCGTGTTCCTCTTCCCCGACCGCGACCTGCGCGGCGCGGGCTACAACCTGCGCCAGGCGCAGATCTCCATCGGCTCCGGCTCCGTGTGGGGCAAGGGGCTGCGCAAGGGCTCGCAGAAGACGCTCGGCTACCTGCCGCCCTCCGTCTCGATGAACGACTTCATTTTCGCGGTGCTCGCCGAAGAGGCGGGCTTCGCCGGCACGCTCACCATGCTCGCGCTCTTCCTCGGCCTGCTGCTCGCGCTCATGCGCAGCGCCTTCCGGGCCACGGACGACCGCGGGCGCCTGGTGGGCGTGGGCGTGGGCACGCTCGTCTTCTGCCACCTCTACGTGAACGTGGCGATGTCGATCGGGCTCATGCCCATCACGGGGCTGCCGCTGCCCTTCATCAGCGCGGGGCGCACGTTCCTGGTCGTGCTCCTCGCCTCGCTCGGCGTCGTGCAGAGCGTGAACGTCCACCGGACCGAAAGTTAAAAATTAAAAATTAAAAATTAAAAGTTAAAAGTTAGCAGTTGAACGTTAAAAGTTAGCAGTTGAACGTTAAAAGTTAGCAGTTGAACGTTAAAAGTTAGCAGTTGAACGTTAAAAGTTAGCAGTTGAACGTTAAAAGTTAGCAGTTAAAAGTTTTTCAAAACGCACCAAGCACTAAGCACCAAGCACCAAGCACTAGGCACCAAGCACTAGGCACCAAGCACTAAGCACTAGGCACCAAGCACCAAGCACCAAGCACTAAGCACTAAGCACTTAAAGGAGAATCATGTCTGTCATTCAAACAGTTGTCAGCACAGTGAAGAACTGGCTCAGGAGAAACAAGGTCAAGCGCGAGATCGTGGTGAACGTCGAGCGCCTGGAGACGCGCGTGGCCGTGCTCGAAAACGGCCGCCTCGAAGAGTACATGGTCGAGCATCCCGAGGACGAGCGCCTCGTGGGCTGCGTCTTCAAGGGGCGCATCCAGAACCTGCAGGACGACCTGCAGGCCGCGTTCGTGGACATCGGCCTCAAGAAGAACGCCTTCCTCCACTACTGGGACATGCAGCCCGACGTGGACGCCTTCCTCGACGAGATCGACGAGACCGAGGCCTCGGAGGCGCAGAACGCGAAGAACGGCAAGGGCAAGAACGGCAAGAACGGCGGGCGCAAGCGCGGCCGCGCGCAGAGGCTCACGCCCGAGGAGATCCACGCGCGCTTCAAGCCCGGCACGGAGATCATCGTGCAGGTCACGAAGGGCCCGATCTCGACGAAGGGCCCGCGCGTGACGGCCAACCTCTCGATCCCCGGACGCTACCTCGTCATGATGCCCGGCACGAAGGTCCGCGGCGTCTCGAAGAAGATCGGCGACGCGGAGGAGCGCAAGCGCCTGAAGAAGATCCTCGACCGCCTGCCGCTGCCCGAGAACGTCGGCGTCGTCGTCCGCACCGCCGGCGCGGGCGCGTCCGCCCGCGCCTTCGCGCGCGACCTGCGCGGACTCCTCTCCGCCTGGAACGAGATGCAGGGCAACGTGAAGAACCTGCGCACGCCGTGCTGCATCTTC
>CAVEDG010000071.1:0-7704 GCA_963614205.1 bacterium
ACGCCGCCAGCGTGCTCAGCGCACTCGACGACCTCGAGCTCCACTTCATCTAGGGACGGTTTCCGCCTGAGGCCGCGGCGCGGCTCACTTCCGGTAGCGGTGCGAAGCCTTGACGAGCGTCATGGCCTCGCGCGCCGTCTCCGCCTTGAGACGGCGATAGGCGGCCCAGCGGTCTTCGGCGAGGGTTCCCGCGGCAAGCGCGGCCTTGACGGCGCAGCCGGGCTCGGTGGCGTGGCGGCAGTCGGAGAAGCGGCAGGCGCGGACGAGCGCCTCCACGTCGGCGAAGGCGTCGGCAAGGCCGTCCTCCGCCTCGAAGAGCCCGAGCTCGCGCATGCCGGGCGTGTCGATCACGAGCGCGCCGGAGGGCAGGCGCACGAGCTCGCGCTCCGTGGTGGTGTGGCGGCCCTTTGCATCCCACTCGCGGATCTCGAGCGTGGGCATGAGCTCGTCGCCGGCCAGCGCGTTGACGAGCGACGACTTCCCCACCCCGGAGGAGCCGATGAAGGCGAGCGTGCGGCGCGGTTGCGCGTAGGGGGCGAGCGCGTCCAGGCCGGCGCCCGTGTGCGCGGAGAGGGCGAAGACCTCGGCGCCGGCGGCGTGGGCGCGGGCCCGCGCCAGATAGTCCGCGCGGGCGGCGTCGTCCACGAGATCGCTCTTCGTGAGCAGCACGACCACGGGCGCACCGGCGGCGCGGCCGAGGGCGAGCGCGCGTTCGAGGCGGCGCACGTTGAAGTTCCGGTTGAGCGACATCAGGATGAAGAGCGTGTCGAAGTTCACGGCGAGCACCTGCGCGCGGCGGCCGGACGACGAGGGATCGGTGCGCGTGAGCGCGGTGCGGCGCGGCAGCGTGGCGAGGATGCGGCTCTCGCCCTGCGGATTCCACTTGAGCGCCACGAAGTCGCCCGTGGTGGGCGCCACGGCGTCGGGTCGGTTGTGGTAGGCGGAGGCCTTCTTGCGCGCAAGGCCCTCGCCGGCGTCGCACACGACGCGATAGTAGTCGCCCCACGCGCCAAGCACGCGCGCGGGGACCGCACCCGGCGCCTCGACGGGCCCGCCGGCATATCCATAGTCTTCGATCACGGAATCCAGTATACCACATCCCGCACGCCTGGGTGAAAATGTGCTATACTCTTGAAACTCCCCTCTTCGGGGCAACACACGAATAAGGAATACAACATGTCGTTCAAACTGAGTAGAAGGGCGTTCTTGGGGACTTCGGCCGGCTTCGCGCTGGCGGGATGCACGGCGAAGGGACCGCGGCGCGCGGGCCTCATGCCGCATAAGATCCGTCTCGCGGTGGTTGGCGTGATGGGCAAGGGCTATTCGGACTGGATGCCGATGGTCAAGAGCGGGCTCGCCGAAGTCGTCGCGATGTGCGACGCCGACGCGAACCAGGTCAGGAACGCCGCGGCGGCGATCGCCAAGGAGCGCAAGGCCGGCAAGCTGCCGGCGGGCTTCGACTTCGATCCGCTCAAGGTGCCGTTCTACACGGACTACCGCCAGCTGCTCGACAACTGCGTGAAGCTCGGCGTGGAGGCGATGACGGTTTCGACGCCGGATCACGTGCACGCGCCGGTCGCCATCCAGGCGATGAAGATGGGCATCCACGTCTACGTGCAGAAGCCCCTCGTGCGCACGCTGTGGGAACTCGACCGCTTCAACAAGACCGCCCGCGAGAACGGCGTGATCACCCAGATGGGCAACCAGGGCTCCTCGCTCGACTCCATGCGCCGCTGCACGGAAGTCGTGCAGAGCGGCATCCTCGGCGACGTGAAGGAAGTGCACGTGTGGACGAACCGCCCCGTGTGGCCGCAGGGCCAGGGCGTGGCGAACCATGTGAAGAGCCACGCGAAGGGCGATCCGATCCGCAAGGGCCTCGACTGGAACGCCTGGCTCGCCACGGCGAAGGACCGTCCGTTCCTCGACCAGTATCCGGCCGGCGCGAAGGTGTACGATCCGTGGAAGCTCGGCAAGAACGTGTACCACGCGTTCACGTGGCGCGGCTTCCTCGACTTCGGCTGCGGCGCGTTCGGCGACATGGCGTGCCACACGATGAACATGCCGTTCCGCGGCCTCGAGCTGGCCGACGTGGCGAGCGCCGAGTGCATCCGCATCAAGGAGAAGAACGACGTGGCGTACCCGGCGCAGTCCGTGGTCAAGCTCGTCTACCGCGAGCGCATGTCGAAGGCGCGTCCGGGCGTGAAGCTGCCGGCCGTGGATCTCTACTGGTACGACGGCTACGACGAGTCGAAGCCGGGCAAGAGCGCGTGCAAGCCGAGCGCGGACATCATGGGCAAGGTCATCAAGACCTTCGGCTCGATTCCGGACACGGGCTGCTACATCATCGGCTCGAAGGGCGCGGTGCTCATGCAGGACGACTACGGCGCGAAGTGCGCGATCGCCCTGAACGACGATGAGAAGTTCGTGGACGTCTTCCAGCACGAAGGCGCCAAGGCCGTGCCGCGGAAGATCGCGTTCCGCTCCGAGGCGAGCGCGGCGATCGGGAAGTCCACGGTGCAGATGTCCGGCTTCGGCGAAGGGCAGTACATCGAGTTCCTCGACGCGATCAACGGCAAGGGCGTGATCTACGAGCAGACGCACTCGCGCTGCTTCTCGGACGTCGAGTACTCGATTCCGCAGATGGAAGGCATCCTCGTGGGCTGCATTGCGCAGCAGGTGCCGGGCAAGCTCAACTGGTGCACGAAGAAGCAGCAGTTCGACAGCGCCGCCGCGAACGCGCTGATCAAGCCGTATCTGCGCGAAGGCTTCGCGTACTGATTGCCCGCGTAAGGGGTACGCTTCGCCGGGGGCGAGGGCTGGAGGGTCCAGACCTCGTGCCCTTGGCCCCGGCGAAGTCGTTCCCCTCGTGCTTTTTTTCTGAAAGGAACACATCGATACCATGAGACCAGTTGTCTTGATCATCCGCGATGGATGGGGCGTGAACGCGCGCCCCGACGGCAATTCGGTGGCGGAGGCGAAGACGCCCGTCATCGACCAGATCCGGGCCCGCTACCCGCACTGCCTGCTCGACTGCTGCGGCGAGGCCGTGGGCCTGCCGGACGGCTACCAGGGCTCTTCCGAAGTCGGCCACCTCAACATGGGCGCCGGCCGCATCGTCGTGCAGGAGCTCAAGCGCATCGACGACGGCCTCTCCTCCGGCGAGCTCTTCAAGAGCCCCAAGTGGCAGAAGCTCATCGCCGACTGGAAGGCCAACAACTCGCAGTTCCACTTCTTCGGCCTGCTGCAGGACGAAGGCGTGCACGCCCACCAGGAGCATCTCTTCAAGCTCATGCGCCGCGCGCGCCAGGAGTTCCCCGAAGGCCGCATCGTGGTGCATCCCTTCCTCGACGGCCGCGACACGCCGCCGCGCTCCACGCTCGAGTACATCGCGCGCCTGAAGCAGGAACTCGCCGCCGTGGGCCACGCCACCATCGGCACCGCCATGGGCCGCTACTACGGCATGGACCGCGTCAAGAACTGGAAACTCACCAGCGAAGCCTACGACTGCATCGTCGGCGCCCAGGGCAAGAAGGCCGCCTCCATCGAGGCCTGCGTCAAGGACGAATACGCCACCGGCAAGACGCCCGACGGCACGCCCATGACCGACGAGTACATCCCGTGCTACGTGATCGGCGACTACGCCGGCGTGAAGGACGGCGACGTGATCATGCACACGAACTACCGCCAGGACCGCGCCATCCAGCTCACCCAGGCCTTCGTGTGCGACGACTACCCCGGCACGCGCTGCGCCCGCCCGAAGGTCACCTTCCTCGGCTTCACGCGCTACTGGGACGAGTTCGAGGACTACCTCCTCGGCGCAATGGGCGCCGGCGGCGGCATGGCGAACCTCCTCGGCGAAGTCGTCTCCAAGGCCGGCATCCGCCAGCTGCGCCTCGCCGAGACGCAGAAGTTCCGCCACGTCACGAGCTTCTTCAACGGCAAGTCCACCACGCCCAGCGAAGGCGAAGACCAGGTGGAGGTCAAGAGCCGCTTCGACCCCGCCACGTTCGCCTCCCACCCGGAGATGGACGCCTACAACGTCACGGACGAGCTGCTCCGCCGCCTCGAGAACAACCCCTACGGCCTCATCGTGGTCAACTACGCCAACTGCGACATGGTCGGCCACACGGGCGACGAAAAGGCCGCCACCAAGGCCGTGGAGGTCACGGACGAGTGCATCGGCAAGATCCTGCCGCGCCTCATGGAGCTCGACGCGCACGTGCTCATCTACGCCGACCACGGCAACGCCGAACAGATGGTCGACTACAAGAGCGGCCTCACGAAGACGAGCCACACGCTCAATCTCGTGGACTGCTTCTACGTGGCGAAGGACGCGCCGGGCGTGCGGCTCACCCCGCTCGCGAAGCTCTCCGCCATCGCGCCCACGGCCCTGCAGCTGCTCGGCCTGCCGGTGCCGCCGGACATGACCACGCCCTCGCTCCTCGCGGGCAAGGAACCGTGGTCGAAGACGTCCCTCGCGATCTGAGGGGCAAGGGCCGGGGTCCATGCTTCGACTCGTCGTCCTTCTGGCCCTGGCCCTGCTGACGGGCGGCGCGGCGTGTGCCGCGCCGCTCGTGCTGAAGGACGACTACAAATCGCCGCGCAACAAGGAGCGACCGCTGCGCAAGGCCACGCGCCTCATCGTGCTGCACACCACCGAGGCGCACGCGAAGAGTTCCCTCAACAAGCTCAGCGAACGCGGCGAGGCGCACTACTGCGTGACCGAGGACGGCACGGCCTACCGCATCATCGACCGCGACCGCGAGGCCTTCCACGCCGGCCGCTCGATGTGGAACGGCAAGGAGGAATGCGACGAGTATTCGATCGGCATCGAGGTCGTCGGCCACCACGACCAGACCATGCCGCTCAAGCAGCTCGAAGGCCTGAAGGAACTCGTGCGCCAGCTCAAGACCTCGTACAAGCTCACGGACGCGCAGGTGGTGTGCCATTCGCACGTGGCCTACGGCGCGCCGAACACGTGGCACCCGAAGAAGCATCGCGGCCGCAAGCGCTGCGGCATGCTCTTCGCCATGCCGAGCGTGCGCGCGAAGCTCGGGCTCAGGGCGCGCCCCGCCTACGATCCCGACGTGAAGGCGAAGCGCCTCGTGCAGGCCGACCCCTATTTGCACAGCATCCTCTATGGCAGCGTCGACACCATGGCCGCCACCTACGGCAGGGCCAAGGCGCAGATCGCCGCCAAGCCGCCCGCGAAGCCGGCGGCGAAACCCAGGATCGCGGCGAAGCCCGCGCCCGCGAAGCCCAGGAGCGCGGCGAAGCCCGTTGCCGCGAAGCCCGCGCCGCCGCCCGTGAAGAAGCCGCCGCTCATCGTGCCGAAGCCCGCGCCCACGAACGCGGCGCCGGAGCCGGCGGAGGAGGAGTCGGACTGGCTGCGCACGATCGGCCTCAAGGGCGGCTACTTCCGGAAGAAGGCGAAGCTCGTCGTGCCCAAGACGGCCGACGACGTGACCGAACCGCAGGACGTCGAGACCGAACCCGCCGAACCGCTGCCGCTGCCGGAGAACCTCCACATCGGCAGGATGGGCGACGGCGTGAAGGATCTCAACGCGCTCGTCGCGCTGCCGGGCTACGTGCGCGGCGGCCCCGTGAGCGCCACGCTCTCGCCCTTCAAGATCGCGGGCGCGGCGTGGAACGCGCCCACCACGTACTACTACGACCCGCGCGGCACGATCCGCACGGGCGACAAGGTGGACGAAAAGTCCATCGAGGCCGGCACCTTCATCTTCTACAAATCCAGCAAGACCGCAGCAAAGGCAGGGGAACCATGAGCGAGACGACGGCGACGTTCACGCCGAAGAGAATGATCGTGATCACGGGCGCGGGGGCCTATCCGCGCCTCGTGGTCGAGGGCGCGCGCGCGGCGGGCGTCGAGCAGGTGGACGTTCTCGCGGTGCGCGGCTCCACGGAGCGCGCCACGCGCAAGGCCGCCGACCACGTGCACGAGATCGGCATCGGCGAGATCGCCTCCGGGCTGCGCTGGGTCGCGGCGCAGGGGTACGAGGGCGCCGTGTTCGCGGGGCAGATCAGCCCGCTTTCGCTCTTCCGCAGCCGCTTCGACGCGGAGACGCGCGCATGGCTCGCCTCGCTGCCGTGCAAGAACGCGCACACCGTCTACGGCAAGCTCGCGTTCGAGTTCGAGAAGGCGGGCGTGCGCGTGTTTCCGGCCTCGTCGTTCATGGAGCGCCATCTGCCGGGCGCGGGCGCGCTCACCGCGCGCGACTTCACGGAGCGCGAACGGCGCGACGCCGGGCACGGCGCGGTCGTCATGCGCGACATGGGCCGCCACGACGTGGGCCAGACCGTGCTCGTGAAGGACGGCATGGTGCTCGCGGTGGAGGCCTTCGAGGGCACGAACGCGGCGATCAAGCGCGGCGGCAAGCTCGGCGGCAGGGGCGCGGTGCTCGTCAAGGGCGCGCGCGAAGGCCACGACATGCGCTTCGACATTCCCGTGGTCGGCCTCAAGACGCTCAAGGTGATGAAGGGCGCGGGCGTCTCCGCGCTCGCCTTCCAGGCCGGCCGCCTGCTGCTGCTCGACCGCGAGGCCGTGGTCGCCTACGCCAATCGCCACGACATCGCGATCGTCGGCTTCGAAACCGACCTGCCCCCCGCCCCCACGCGCCCGTCGGCAAAGGGTTAGCGAATGTGCTATACTGTCTGCGTTCTCCTGAACCCGAACTGAGACCTCCTATGAAACTCAACGTTCTGGCGCTCTGCGCCCTTGGCCTGGCCGGCTCGCTGTCGGCCGAAGTCTTCACCTCTCCGAACGGGCGCGTATCATGCGACTTCGCGCTGCGCGACGGCGTGCCGGTGGCGGTCGTCTCCTACGACGGCGCGCGCGTCTTCGAGTCCGAGCTCGGCTTCAACACGGAGAAGCTGGCCCTCCGCACAAGCGACACGCGCACCGTCACGCGCGCGTGGAAGCCCGTGTGGGGCTTCCGCGGCGAATACCCCGAGAACTACGTGGCGTGCACGGTTTCGCTCGGCCGGCCCGGCGTGGTGCGCGAAGAGGAACGCCTGGAGATGCGGTGCTACGACGAAGGCTTCGCCGTGCGCGCCACGCTCGTGGGCAACGCCTACGGTCTCGGCTCGGTCGCGAGCGAGCGCACGTGCTGGCGTTTCGCGACGGGCGCGAAGGCGTGGTGCATCGCGGGCACGGAGAACACGTACCCCGCCACGCCCTACGACCTGGCCAAGCTGAATCCGAAGTGCGACTGGCGCATGCCGTTCACGCTCGAGCTCGCGGGCGGCGGCGCGGCCTGCATCCACGAGGCGGACGTGCGCGACTACCCGCGCAGCTACCTGCGGGCGCAGGGCGGCGCGCTGCGGCCCGTGTTCGTGCTGGGCCTGAAGGAGGGTCGAGGGCTCTTCGTCTCGCCGTGGCGCGCCGTGCAGCTGGCCGCCGACGCGAACAAACTCGTGGAAACGGCCTACTTCATCGAAAACCTGAACGCGCCGTGCGCATTGAACGACACGGCGTGGATCCGACCCGGCCTCTCCATCTCCGACCACGGCAACTGCGGGCTCGATACGAAGGCGATCATCGCCGCCGCGCGCGAGGCGAAGAAGTTCGGCGCGACGAGCTTCCAGATCGACTGGGGCTGGTACGGCACCGAGTATGCGTGGAGCGACGCCGACCGCGAGGCGTATCTCGCGGCCAAGCCCGACATGGCGAACGAGAAGACCTGG
>CAVEDG010000072.1:0-7650 GCA_963614205.1 bacterium
AGGCCGCGCTCGAGCGCAACTACCGCAAGATCGTGACGGTGAACTACTACTGACGTGCCTCATTCTGCCTATTGAGGCTTGGGGGATGATTTGGTAAACTATATGCCGCCTGTCGCAGGTGGCGCAAGTTTCCGGATGTGGACGCCGCCGCGTGAATGGGCAGAAAAAGGCGCATCATGGCACAGAAGAAGAAGGATCGCAGGGTCGAAAACACGGTGCAGGGGCTGAAGGACGACTTCGCCTGGCACCTCCGCTACACGCTCGTGAAGGGCGATGGCACGGCGACGCCGCGCGATCAGTACTCGGCGTTCGCGCACGCAATCCGCGACCGCATCGTGGAACGCTGGATGGAGACGCAGGAGCGCTACCACGCGCAGAACGAGCGTCGCGTGTACTATTTGTCCCTTGAGTTCCTCATCGGCCGCCTGCTCGGCAACAACGTGATGAACCTCAAGCTCGACCGCGAGTGCTCCGAGGCCCTGAAGGAATACGACATCGACTGGAACTCGCTGCGCGACTACGAGACGGACGCGGGTCTGGGCAACGGCGGCCTCGGGCGTCTGGCCGCGTGCTTCCTCGACTCGATGAGCACGCTCAATCTCGCCGGCATGGGCTACGGCCTGCGCTACGACTACGGCATCTTCCGCCAGCGCATCGTCGACGGCCAGCAGGTCGAGGAACCCGACAGCTGGCTCAAGGACGGCTACCCCTGGGAGCTCGCGCGTCCCGAATACACGCAGACCGTGCATTTCGGCGGCCACGTGGACTGCATCGAGGAGCATGGCGCGCTGCGCTGGCGCTGGGTCGGCGCCGAGACCGTGCAGGGCGTGCCGTACGACCTGCCCGTGGTCGGCTACAAGAACGCCGTCAACACGCTGCGCCTCTGGAGCGCGAAGGCGACGGACGAGTTCTCGCTCGCCGAGTTCAACAAGGGCTCGTACGTGGAGGCCGTGGAGAGCAAGGTGCTCGCCGAGAACCTCACGAAGGTGCTCTACCCGAACGACAACACGATGGCCGGCAAGGAACTGCGTCTGCGCCAGCAGTACTTCTTCGTGTGCTGCTCGCTCGCGGACATCCTGCGCCGCTTCCGCGAGGACGGCAACGACTGGTCGCAATTGCCCGAGAAGGCGTTCATCCACCTCAACGAGACGCATCCCGCGCTCGTGATCCCCGAGCTCATGCGCATCCTCGTGGACGAGCAGGGCATCGGCTGGGACGCGGCGTGGGATCTCACGTGCCGCTCCACGGGCTACACGAACCACACGATTCTGCCCGAGGCGCTCGAGAAGTGGCCGGTCGCGATGATGGAGCGTCTGCTGCCGCGCCATCTGCAGATCATCTACGAGATCAACGGGCGCTTCCTCAGCCGCGTGTCGGGCATCTACCCCGGCGACCAGGCGCGTCTGGCGCGGATGTCGCTCATCGACGAGAACGGCGAGCGCTACGTGCGCATGGCCAACCTCGCGATCATCGGCTCCTCCAGCGTGAACGGCGTGGCCCAGCTGCACACGGAGATCCTCAAGACGTCGCTCTTCAAGGACTTCTACGAGCTCATGCCGGACCACTTCCACAACGTCACGAACGGCATCACGCCGCGGCGCTGGCTGCTCAAGGCGAATCCACCGCTCGCGCAGCTCATCACCGAGAAGATCGGCACGAACTGGGTCACGCACCTCGACGAGCTCAAGAAGCTCGAGGGCGAGACGCAGAACAGGGTCTTCCTCGAGTGCCTCGCGAAGATCAAGCGCTCCAACAAGCGCATCCTCTCGAACTACGTGAAGGCGAATCTGGGCGTGGACCTCGACCCGGAGGCGATCTTCGACGTGCAGGTGAAGCGTCTGCACGAGTACAAGCGCCAGCTGCTGCTCGCGCTCTACATCATCATCTTCTACAACCGCCTGCTGGCCGACCCGACCTACAGCCCCGTGCCGCGCGTGTTCATCTTCGCGGCGAAGGCGGCGCCGGGCTACTACATGGCGAAGCTCATCATCCGCCTCATCCACGGCATTGCGCGCGTGGTCAACGCGAACCCGCGCACGCGCGGCCTCCTCTCGGTGGCGTTCCTGCCGGACTACCGCGTGTCGCTCGCCGAGAAGATCATGCCCGCGGCCGAAGTGAGCGAGCAGATTTCGCTCGCCGGCACCGAGGCCTCCGGCACGGGCAACATGAAGTTCATGATGAACGGCGCGCTCACGCTCGGCACCTACGACGGCGCGAACGTGGAGATCAACCAGGAAGTGGGCGACGAGAACATGTTCCTCTTCGGCCTGCGCGCGGAAGACGTGGAGCGGCTGCGGCCCACCTACAACGCGCGGCGCATCTACGAGAGCGATCCCGAGATCCGCGAGGCGATCGACATGATCCGCCACAACGTGTTCTCGCTGCTCAATCCCGGCCTCTTCGACCCGATCGTGCGCGCGCTGCTCGACTACAACGACCACTACATGCTGCTCGCCGACCTCCGCTCCTACTGCGAGGCGCAGGATCGCGTGGACGCCACGTACCGCGCTGCGGACGAGTGGAACCGCCGCTCGCTGATCAACATCGCGCGTTCCGGCCGCTTCTCCAGCGACCGCGCCGTGATGGAATACGCGAACGACATCTGGCACGTGAAGCCCGTGACGTTCGAAGCCTGAGACTGAAACGACCACTAGAGAATCCTCAATGAAGAACACACTCCTGATGGCGCTGCTGATGGCGGCGGGGGCGGCGGGCGCGGCCAAGGTGGCGTCCGTCACGGTGAAATACGCCGACGGGCGCGCGGACGACGTGGGCGACGTGGCGGCGCGGTGCCAGGTCAAGGTGGGCGACGACTACGACGCCTCTCAGTGCGCGCGCGACGTGCGGGCGCTGCGCGACGCGGGCGAGTTCGACGACATCGTCGTCAAGGCCGAGCAGGTGGGCGACGGCGTGGCCGTGACCTACCTCGTGAAGCACAAGATGCGCTTCCAGGGCCCGCTCGGCGTGAAGGGCTGCGACTACTGGACCGAGGCGAAGATCGCGAAGTTCTCCGAGCTCAAGGACGGCTACTCCTACGGCGAGGCGGAGATCGCGGCGGCGGCGGGGCGCATTCGCCACGAGTACCAGAAGCGCTTCTTCTCCGACGTGAAGGTCAACCCCGTGGTCGAACCCGTGGAGGGCATTGCCGACGCGGTGAAGATCACGATGGAGATCGAGGAAGGGCCGCGCGTGAAGATCACGTCGTTCGAGTTCGACGGCAACGAGTCGTTCGAGGCGGCCGACCTGCGCGCCGCCTTCAACCAGCTGCCGTGGTGGAACCCGATCAGCTGGTTCACGGACGCGCCCGCCACGCCGCAGGAACTGGCGGAGGCGCGCGACAAGGTGCTCGCCTTCTACCGCGACCACGGCCATCTCGACGCCGACGTGTCGCTGCCCGAAGTGCGCACGGATGCGGACGGTGACGCCGTGCGCGTCTTCCAGGTGCGCGAAGGGCCGTGCTACAAGGTGGGCGCGATTTCCGTCACGGGCGTGAAGGCGTATCCGGAGGACGTGGTGGCGGCCAGCGTGAAGCGCGTGGCGACGGGCGACGTGGCCGGCGCGACGGCGCTCGACGAGGCCGCGCACGAGATCGAGGTGTTCTGCGGCTCCGGGCGCGCCGCGCTCGCCGACACGCACGTCACCGTGCGCCGCATCCCCTCCGAGAGCGATCCCGAAACGCTCGACCTCACCTTCGTGGTGGAGGAGGGCAAGCCCATCACGGTCAACCGCGTGCTCATCCGCGGCAACGACTACACGATGGACAAGGTCATCCGCCGCGAGATCGCGCTCTCGCCCGGCGACCCGATGCTCGCGGACAAGGCGGAGCGCTCCAAGCGCCGCCTCGAGAACCTGCGCTACTTCGAGCGCGTGCGCTACTACCTCGAAACCGTGGAGGGCGGCGAGGCGAAGGCCGGCGAGCCCGAGCGGCGCGATCTCGTCTACGAGCTCGCCGAGAAGAACACGGGCAACTTCCTCATCGGCATCGGCGCGGGCTCGGAAAGCTCCGTGTTCGGCCAGGTGGAGGTGAGCGAGGCGAACTTCGACCTGTTCAGTCCGTGGCGCTTCCGCGGCGCGGGGCAGAAGGGTCGCCTGTGCATCCAGGCCGGTCCGCGCGTGCAGACCTACGAGGCCTCCGTCACCGAGCCGTGGTTCCTCGACCGCCAGCTCGAGCTCACCGTGGAGGTCTACCGCCGCCAGCGCTGGTACGACGACTACGACGTGATCCGCAGCGGCGCGGCCGCCACGATCAGCTATCCCGTGAAGTTCTGGCCCACGTGGGAGGCCTTCGGCCGCATCGGCCTGTCGCTCGCCGCCGAGTACATCGAGTACGACGACGTGGAGAACGACTACTACTACGACCCCAAGCGCGACGACCGCTTCCGCATGCTCAAGGAGGAAGAGGACGAAAACGGCGAGAAGGTGGAAGTGCCGCTCGAGCTCTTCTGGAAGCTCGACACGCGCGACCGCTTCATCTTCCCGACGCAGGGCCACACCGTGCGCCTCTTCGGCGACGTGGTCGGCGGCGACAACGAATACTGGCGCGTGGGCTTCAACGTGCGCAAGTACTTCCCCGTGTGGAAGAAGTACGGCCACGTGTTCCAGATCGGCCTGCGCGGCGAGACGGTGGACGCCTTCAACGACGACCTGCCGCTCTACGACCGCCTCTTCCTCGGCGGCTCCAAGTCGATCCGCGGCGTGGACTTCCGCGAGATCTCGCCGCGCATCTACTCGCGCGAGAACAAGAAGGGCCACTACACCGCCTGGGGCGGCCAGACCTCCTGGTGCCTGAACATGGAGTACACCATCCCGATCGTCAAAATGCTGCGCTTCGCCGTGATCTCCGACCTCGGCAGCGTGGGCGAGGACGAGTTCGACTTCGACACCGACTGGTTCTGCTGGACGGTCGGCGTGGGTCTGCGCCTCGACCTCGAGCAGTTCCCGATCCGCCTCGACTTCGCCACGCCGATCGTCGATCCGGACGAGGACGTGGACGAGAAGGTCTTCACGTTCTCGGTGGGATATGATTTCTAGTACGAAAGGAAGAAGTAAAATGAAAAAGACGATTCTGGCGGCGGCGCTGACGATGGCGCTGTGCGCGACGGCGGGCATCAAGGTGGGCACGGTGAACATGGTCGACCTCGTGCGGCTGCACCCGAACCACGAGTCCAACAAGGCGCTTGTGAAGTCCACGGACAAGGACTACAAGGCGAAGCTCGAGCGCCAGCAGGAGAACGCGAAGGCGATCGCCGACGAAGGCCGCAAGGTGCAGTCGGATCTCACGAACCCGATGCTCTCGCAGAGCGCGAAGGCGGAGGCGCAGAAGAAGATCGAGGACGTGCAGCGCCGTTTCCTCACGGCGCAGCAGGAGCTGCGCAGCGCCGCCCAGCACTACCAGAACGAGCTCTCGGATCTCGAGACGCGCCTGCTCAAGCTCGAGACGGAGGACATCCGCGCGAAGATCAACGCCTTCGCCACGGCGAACGGCTACGACATCATCGCCGACTCCACGATGCTCGCGTTCTCGAAGGATGCGCTCGACGTCACGGACGAGATCCTCAAGGCGCTGAAGGTCGATCCGGCCAAGCGCCACGAGAAGAAGGCGGACGCGGCGAAGGCCGGCGACGCGAAGTAACCACACGCGCTCTAGCGGCGCGGCACACGAAGGCGAGGAACGCGATGAAGGCATCTGAACTGGCGGCGAAACTGGGCGGCACGCTTGAGGGCGACGACGTGGAGCTCGCCGCGTGCGGCGGGCTCGAGGAGGCGCGCCCCGGCGACCTGAGCTTCTGCAAGGATCCCAAGCACGTGAAGCTCGTGGAGACCACGAAGGCCTCCTGCGTGCTGCTGCCGCCGGACTGGGCGCACGGGGCGCCGTGCGCGATCATCCGCGTGGCCGACCCGAACCATGCGTGCATGCAGGCGGCCGCGCTCTTCGCGCCGCCCGCGCCCGTGCGCGCGCCGGGCGTGCATCCCACGGCGCTCATCGCGCCCGGCGTCACGCTGGGCGAGCGCGTGCACGTGGGCGCCTACACGGTGATCGAGGCGGGCACGACGGTGGGCGACGACTGCGTGATCGAGGCGCAGGTCTTCATCGGCGAAAACTGCGCGATCGGCGCGGGCACGCACATCTACCCGCAGGTCACGCTGCGCGAAGGCACGCGCCTCGGCCGCGGCGTGATCCTGCACTGCGGTGTGCGCCTCGGCGGCGACGGCTACGGCTACAACACCACGTTCGAGAACGGACTGCCGAAGATCGAGAAGATCCCGCAGCTCGGCATCGTGGAACTCGGCGACGGCGTGGAGATCGGCTCGAACACCACGATCGACCGCGCGCGCATCGGCCGCACCTACATCGGCCCGATGACGAAGATCGACAATCTCGTGCAGATCGGCCACAACGTGAAGATCGCCGGCTACTCCGGCGTCATCGCGCAGGCCGGCGTGGCGGGCTCCACGCAGATCGGCACGGGCTGCCTCATCTGGGCGCAGGCCGGCATCTCCGGCCACATCAAGATCGCGGACGGCGTGCAGGTGGGCCCGCAGGCCGGCGTGCCGCAGTCGCTCGACGGTTCGCTCAAGTACGTGATCGGCGCACCCGCGATGTCCATGAAGGAGCTCGCCGCGATCACGCTCGCGCCGAAGATGCTGCAGAAGACGCGCCTCGAGCTCCGGGCGCTCAAGGCCGAGGTCGCGGCGCTGGCGTCGCCCGCGCCGCAGAAGGACAACGCCTAGACATGCGCGCGCTTGCGGACATCCTCGCCGAGGTGAACGCCACGGTCGCCGAGGCCTGCCGCGTGGCGGGCCGACGCGCGGACGACGTGGAGATTGTCGCCGTCACGAAGACGCACGGTCCCGAGGTCGTGCGCGAGGCGTGGGAGGCGGGGCTGCGCATCGTGGGCGAGAACAAGGTGCAGGAGGCCGCGTGGAAGCAGCCGCTCGCCGTCTCCGGGCCCGAATGGCATCTCATCGGCCACCTGCAGAAGAACAAGGTGCGTCCCGCGCTCGCGCTCTTCTCGACGTTCCATTCCATTGACTCCGTCGCGCTGATCGACCGTCTGCAGATGGTGGCGGAGGAGCTTGGCGCGCGGCCGCGCATTCTGCTCGAGGTCAACATGAGCGGCGAGCGTTCGAAGGACGGCATGCGGCCCGACGACGTGCCGGCCGCGGTCGAGCGCGCGCTTGCCTGCCCGAATCTCACGCTCGAGGGCTTCATGACGATGGCGCCGTTCACGCCGGCGGAGAAGATCGAGGAGACGCGCCCCGTCTTCGCGGGGCTGCGCGAGCTGCGCGACGCGATGGAGGCGGAGTTCGGCCTTGCGCTGCCGCGCCTCTCGATGGGCATGACGAACGACTACCGCATCGCCGTGGAGGAAGGCGCCACGTGGATCCGTCTCGGCACCGTGCTCTTCGGCGCGCGCCCCAAGGTCAAGCCGCAGCGCGCGGTGGACGCGGGCGACGCCGGCGAAAGCGGCGAGGGCGGCGGCGCCTACGACCGCGTGCTCGACTGAGCGGATTCCGGCGACGACAAGGGGGCGTCCCGGCGCGGTCGTGGTGAACGGTTTTTCGATTTGGGGAACAAACCATCCAACAAGGAGAAACAGAATGACACTGACGAAAACGGTGACGGCGTGCCTCGTGGCCGCGCTGGGC
>CAVEDG010000073.1:0-1608 GCA_963614205.1 bacterium
GCGCCGACCCTACCGATTGCGCGGCGTGGGGCTTCTGCGCTATGTTGTCGGCGAGGCGCGGGTGTGTTTTCTAGAGGGGCTAGAAGGTCTAGATTGTCTCGAGCGCCTCGATTTTCTGTGCGTTTGTCTCTTTCGTCCTTTCTGTCTTTTTCGTCGCTTGGGTCTCTTTGGCCCGGCGCATCAAACAACAAAACCTGCCTTGCAGCCAACGTCAACGACTTACTGTCAACTCACAGGAGAAACACACGATGAAGAAATCACTTGCAGGCGTCTTTACCGGTTTGGCGCTTTCCGCAGGTCTGCTGGGATTTGCCAAGACCGCGCAGGCGGCATTCAGCAACGCGACGGACATGGTCTTCCGCTACGAAATGGACGAAGTTGGCGAAGACGGCCTTGTGGCGAACTCCGCCGAGGGAGACTATCGGCTTTCCGCCTTTGTGACGAACGGCGTTGCGTCCAGCAAAGGACAGCTCAAGTGCCTGACGGGATTCACGGGCGAACAGGCCTATCTCTGCGCGACGAATCTTCCTCTCCATGGGGCCAACGGTGATATCGGCAACTGGAACGGTGACTTCTCGTTCGTGGTGTGGGTGCGCAACCCCGATATGGACAATTCCGAGAAAACATCCGTCAATCGCCTGATTGCGCGCGGCGCCGGAAGCGCGACGAAATTCGACGGCGGCTACAGCGATGTGGCGTGGAACGTGTGGATCTCGTCCGTGGCCTCCAGCAATGGCTGCGCTCTCGGCGTCGGTCTGCAGGACTGGAATGGGAAGAGGGGCTCGAACTTCACGGCGACGAACGGCGTGGCGACGCCCCTGACCTGGAAGCCGGACACGTGGTATCAGGTAGCAGTCGTGTTCAAGTGGGGGCAGGTGGGGAGCACCTATTGCAAGACGATCACGGCCTACGTCACCGAAGAAGGGAGCGAGACCATCGGCGATCCTGTCGCTTCCGTATCCCTTGACAGCGGTGGCGGATTCAAGACCGGGCGCAATCTCGTGGTTGGTGCGGCGAGAAGAGGCTACTATGGCGACGCGATTCCCGGTGGCTGTTTCTACGGTGAGATGCGCGAGGCGACCTTGTTCACGCGCCAGCTCACGATGGAGGAACTGCTTCTGGACGTGAAGACCTTTTCGCCGCCGATTCGCGAAACGGACGCATTCGCCACGTTCCACTGGAATCTTGACGAATCGGGCGAGCGACCCGTGGCGAAGGATGCGACGGCGAACGGCATTGACGGCACGACGGCGGGCAGCGTCGTGGGGGGATTGGCGGCTCCAACCGGAACCTGCTACGGCGGTTTCTCGACGGCCGGCAGCGTGCTCTATGCCGAACTCGACGATGCAAACGCCATCGCGTTGTCAGACCGAAGCGACATCGCCATGTGGGTCAAGCAGCCCGAACCCGCGGTCGGCAAGACCGCCCTGCTGGTCGGTAACATGGTGAAGCAGAGCGATCCCGGGAGTTCGCAGCCGTGGCGCGTGTTTGTGACCGAAGGCGGCGCGGTCGGCATTTCGATGCAGTCTTCCTGGCACGGATACTGCAAAACGGCCGTTGGAGAGCCCTACAGCTGGGGCAAGGACTGGCATCTCGTCGTTGCCCGCG
>CAVEDG010000073.1:1618-7632 GCA_963614205.1 bacterium
GGCGAGATTGCTTGTGGCTGATACCGGCACGATCGAGACCTGCCACCGGGTCCGCGTGTACGTGGCGGCTGCGGCGAAGAAGGGGCGAGAAGGAGAGTTCACGCTGGTTGCCGAAACGGCCCTGCAGGACCACCGCTACGATACGAATTTCCCCAATGGTGGCAAATACCTTGTGTTCGGGGCCGTTGGGCAGGGATATTACGCAAGCTACTTCCCGCAGAGCATCCTCGGCGAGAAGGGGCGCATCGGCGAGGTGGCCGCGGCGGTGGACGGCGGATTCGACTTTGACTATCTGAAGTCCCGCCTGTCGCGCTATTACGAGCCCGTGAAGGGATTTGAAATCATTCTTCGGTAAGGGAGGTCCAGTGAAGAATGCGATTGTGGTCGGTCTTGCCGCCTGCGCGGCATGTGGAACGGCATTCGGCCTTGGCCTTCGGGCGACTGCGGACAAGTCGATCGCCGTCATGGATGGTGGCGGAACGGCTCTCGTCACCTTCACCGGTCTTTTGCCGAAGTTCGGGAATCGGTGCGAAGGCGTGCCCTTTGCGGCGGATGCCGTGACGCCCATCGAGGGCGGCTATGAAGTCGTCTACGGGACTCGGCGGGAATTTCCCGCCGGATGCGTTGCACCGCGTGCGACGGGGCGCTTTGTCGTGCTCCGCGACGGGACGATTCAGGTTTCATATCGTCTGTCGGGCGATGGCGGAACGAACTTCGCATTCAGTGCCGGCCTGAGCATGATTGGCCGGAGGCACGCGAAGGGTCTGGCGCGTGTGGAGCGGAAGGACGCCGCGCCGTTTGGATACTGGGTGCGCGACCCCAACGGCGGCCAGCCGTGGGAAGAGCCTCTTGGACGAATCGTCGCCTACACGAATGCGACGGCGGGAATCCGCTACCTCTATGCGCAGGGGCAGGGAGCGAACCCGGGGTGGCAGGATCCCTGGAACGCCCACCTCGGCTTCTCGAAGGACTCTTCCGGAGATTGGGTGGGAGGATTCACGCTCGTGGACGCGGCGGATCCGCGCGACGATCTCGCCCTTGTGTCGGCCGCCGCCGGACGCAGAATCGCCCTCTCGCTTTCCACTGAAAAGGTCTACAACTGGTTTGACGAGACGAGCCCTGAACTTTCGTATGCGGTTCGCGTCGAGAATTGCGATTCGACCGAGAACGCCATCCTTGATCTCTCGAACATCGTACGCACATACGATGGGCGCGTTGTCGCGTCGGAAACGCGGCGGGTCGAGGTGCAGGCCGGCCAGACCGTGCGCTTTCCTGTGACGTTCGATGCGGGAGAGCCGCGTGGCATCTATTTTGTCGAGGTGTCTGCGCGGGATGCAGAGGGACGTGAGCTCGCCTTCTCGCGCACGAATCTCGTGAGACTGCCGAAGGCCGAGTTCGCGGCAACGTCCGAGACGAGCGTGTTCGGCATTGCGGCGTATTGGCCGATTCCGGACGAAGAGTCCGTTCAGCGGTTGATGGATCGCATGGGCGTTCGCTGGGTGCGCTCGGGAAACGCGAACCGGCAGCATGCGCCGCGCACGGCCATCTACCATTCCCAGCTGCAGTTCAAACTGACGGGCGAGGCGCGGGAGAAGTGGATTGTCGGCGAACTCGAGAAGTGCCGCGCGCAGGGAAATCGCCATTGGGAATTCGGAAACGAACTCAACATGTCGACGATGGGAATCGGCATGGAGGGCGGTGGCATCGGGCGGGCCGCAGCCGCGCCGATCTACGACGAGTGGGTGCGGGACATCGTGCGCATTCGCGCCGAGCGAGGTTTCAACGACATCGCGCTCCTGAGTTTTGGCGTGGCGGGCTTCGACCGCGCCTTCTACGACAAGATGGCCGAGCTTGGCACCTGGGACTTGTTGGACGGCTTCTGCCTGCATCCCGGGCGCGGAAACTTCGTTGTGGAATATCCCTTTCTTCAGCCCGAGAACTGGAGCGGAGCGCAGAAGAAGATCGAGGATCCCGTCGGGAAGAAGAACCTCAGCCATTCCAACTACTGGAATTTCCTCGGAAGCGTGCGAGGATGTCTGGAGATGATCGCCCGCAGGGGACGGAAGCCGCTCTGGCTGACGGAGATCTACACGCCGACCTACCCCAACACGTGGTGGAACGATACACTGCGGAACGCCGTGGACAACACGTTCCTGATGTTCTGCTTCATCAAGGCGGACGGCGTGAAATGCGGAATGTACTACCAGCTCTTCGACTCCGTCTGGTTCAACAGGCTAGGAATCAATCCGAAGGATCGCGAATATTCCTTTGGCCTGCTCAACCGCGACCTCAGCTTCAAGCCTTGTCTGATGGCCTACTGCGCGGCGGCCGAGTTTCTCGACCGGGCGGAGTTTGACGGTTGGTTCTCGTGCCGCGAACCGACGACCCACGCGATGCGCTTCAAGGTTCCCGAAGGGACGGCCGCCGTCCTTTGGGATCGGAGCGACGGCCTCACTCTTAATGCCGATCACGGGAAGGGTGGGTATTATCGTTCGCCCGAGGCGTGGATGGTCGGATGGAAGAAGAGCGTGCCGGTCTGCTTTCGCGCGGATGGCCCGGTGACAGTGACGGATGCCATCGGCCGCACACGCGAGGTGGACGCCCGGGAGGGCATCGTGACCATTCCGGCGGACGGCTCGGTGAGGGTTGTGAAAGGGCGAAACCTAAGGCTCTTCAAATAGAAAATGTGAAACTGTGCGCGTGTCAAGGGTGGGCGTCAAACGCGGAAACGCCGCCGTCGACGGGGAGGAGGACGCCGGTTGTGGCGCGGGCGGAGAGGAGAAACGCGACGGCCTGGGCCACGTCGGCGGGCGCGGGTCGGCCGAGCGGCGTGGCGGCGGCCTTCTCGTGCACGCCCACGGGCGCAAGCACGGGTCCGGGCGCGACGGCGTTCACGCGCAGCGTCGCGGCGAAGCGCGCCGCGTCCGCGCGCGTCGCCTCCTTGAGCGCCGTCTTCGTGGCGGCATAGACGCCCGAGGGCGGCGCGTCGCCGAGCACGCGCGTGTCGAGCACGTTGACGACCGCGCCGCGCCATGCCGCGTCGTGCGGCTTCTCCGCCGCCATCAGTTCCGTGAGCGCGCGCGGCGCGGCAACGTTGACCGCCTGCAGCGAGGCCGCGTCGCCCGTGAAGAGCGCGGCGTTGTTGACGAGCGCGGCGGGCGGGAAGCCACCAAGCAGCCGGCGCGCCTCGGCGAAGACGCGCGCCGGCGCGGCGGGATCGGTGAAGTCGGCGACGATGTCCGCGCCCGCGTCCGCGCGGTGCGACGTGGTGAGCACGCGCCAGCCCTCCCCGCGCAGATGCTCCGCGATCGCCTTGCCAAGGCGCGTCGTTCCGCCCGTGACGAGCACGGTGCGCACGGGCGTTTCCAGGACCGCGCGCGCGCGCCACCCGCCCCACACGAAGAGCCGCCACGGCCGGATGTTGCGCACCACGCGCACGGGCCGCCCCGCGCCGTCGAGGAACGTCGCGTCGATGGCGAAGCGCATGAAGCACGTGTGGATCGCGTTGCAGCGCGGAATGAGCAGCCCCGCGCCCGGTGGGAGGCCGTGCCGGCCGATGAGCCCGCGCAGACGCGCCCCAAACGTGTTCGCGGTCTCCATCAGTAGATTTTGTTCTCGCAGCCCTTCACGAGGCGCGCGATGTTGCTGCGGTGCTTCACGATCACGAAGACGCCGAGCAGCGTCATCACCACCTGAATCGGCAACGTGGGCTGCGCAAGCGGCGTGGGAATCCAGATCGCGACCGCGAGGAACGCCGCCGCGAGGCAGCTGCCAAGCGAGATGTAGTGGCTCAGCCACACCGTGACGACGAAGAGCGCGAACGCGACGAGAACCAGCCACGGAATGAGCGCAAGCAGCATGCCGAACGCCGTTGCCACGCCCTTCCCGCCCTTGAACTTCATGTACGGCGTGAGCGTGTGGCCGACCACGCACGCGAGCCCCACGTAGACGGGATCGAGCGCGGCGGGGTAGAAGCCGCCATGCTTCAGCGCGAACACCGCCGCGAGCGTGGGCAGCAGTCCCTTCAGGAAGTCGCAGAAGAACGCGAGGAAGCCCCATTTGTGGCCGACCGTGCGGTAGACGTTCGTGGCGCCGATGTTCTTCGAGCCGACCGTGCGCACGTCCACGCCGCGCATTCGGCCAATGAGATAGCCAAACGGCACGCCACCGATCAGGTATGCGCCCACAAGCCAGATTGCCAGTACACTCACGTCGTTCATCTTGTCTCCTTACTCTGTCTGCGGCGCGGCATGGTCGCGCCCGATGTATTCGCACGGCGCCCGGCGCGCGCAGAGTCCCTGCACGAAGCGGACGCCATAGCACAGGTGAGAGGCGACCACGCCCAACCACGTGAGGCCCCACAGTGCCGGATTGAGCGCGAACGTAGTCACGCCCGTCGCCAGCAGGTAAAGCGCCATCGGCGCCGAAACGCCCGCGAGAACCCACCACGTCGCCGCGCCCGCCGGCGCCGCGAACGGCACGACCGCCCACGCGAGCGCGAGCAGCACCGTGTAGACGACGAACGCCGTGGGCACGAAGTAGGCGAGATGCCGCGAGTTCTCCGGGAAGCGCTTCACGAAGTAGCCGCGATGGAAGCCGTAGCGGCCGAGCTGGCGCAGATGCGGCCCGAAGAGCGCGCGGCGATGGTGGTAGACGATCGTCCAGGGATCGTAGACGATGCGCTTCTTCGCGGTGCACGTGATCGCGCGGCAGAGAAGCGTGTCCTCGCCCGGCCAGAAGTCGGTGCGGTAGCCGCCGCAGGCGCGCAGCAGGGCCGTGCGCACGAAGAGGTTGCAGCTCGGGTAGTCGTCCACGTCGCGCCGCACGCGGCCGCCCACGTAGCGGTAGCGGTAGGTGCCGCTCACGAAGACGTTTTCGTAGACGCGGCCGCCCGCCTTGGCGCGGAAGCCGTCGCCCGGCGGCGTCACGCCCGGGCCGCCCACGGCGCCGACGTCCGGGGCGCCGAAGTAGAGGATCGCGCGTTCGAGCCAGCGCGCGTCGGGATAGGCGTCGTCGTCGATGAACGCCACGAGATCGCCCTTCGCCTCCGCGATGCCGAGGTTGCGCTTCTCGGCGGGACGCACCTTGCCCGTGGCGAGAATGCGCAGCGGGAAGGCCGGCGTCTCGGGCAGCGCGAACGGTTCGTCCGGCAGCACGATGACCTCGAAGCGGCCGTAGGTCTGGCCGCCGAGGGCGGCGAGGCACTCGTCGAGCATCCAGCTGCGGCCCGGACAGGCGATGACCACGCTCACGAACGGCGGCGCCGCCAGCGGCGGCGGCACTTCCACCTGCGCGTAGTAGTGCAGCAGGCGCAGGCGGTAGAACACGGCGAGCGTGTCATGCACCATCTCGCGCACGGTGCGCAGCTTGAGCGCACCGAACTTCGAGCCGAAGCGGATCTCCACGGGCGCCTCCACGATCTTCGCGCCGCGCTCGCGCGCAATGGCGAGCAGCTCGAGGTCGAAGGCGTACGTCTTCACGAGCATGCGGTCGAGCGCCTCGCCGAGCGCGCGCCGGCGGAAGAGCTTCATGCCCGTCTGCGTGTCCGTCACGGGCAGGCCGATGAAGAGGCGCACGAGCGAGAAGTAGACGAAGCTCGCCAGCCGCCGGTGCCAGGGATACTGCACGGACGACTCGGGGTGGCGCTTCGAGCCGATCACGATGTCGCCGCCCGCGCGCGCCAGTTCGTCGAAGAAGCGCGGCAGCATCTTGGGCGCGATGTCGAGGTCGCCGTCGAGCAGCAGCACGTAGCCGCCCCGCGACGCGCGGAAGCCTTCCCTGAGCGCGTTGCCCTTGCCCGCGTTGCGCGCGATCAGCACGGGCCGAATCTTCTCGGGGAACGCCGCCGACAGCCGTCGCAGGATCTCCGCCGTGCCGTCCCCGCTGCCGTCGTCCACGGGCACGAGCTCGTAGGGGATGTTCCCCGCGTCGAGACACGTGCGCACCGCGTCGAGATTGGACTCGACCGCGTTGGCCAGATGATAGACGGGCATGACGACGCTCAGGAGATCCCC
>CAVEDG010000074.1:0-3361 GCA_963614205.1 bacterium
CGCTCGGCGCGGCCTCGCCTGATCTTGTGAAAAACGACAAGGCTAGTTTACTAGATTTATACTGGAAAAGTAAAGAAGAATTAATACTAGAATTAGGTCTGTCGATACTGTCGACAACGCGTTGCGACCCTTATTTCATTGGGCATGTACGCTCATGGCGCTGTTGAGAACTCCGTGAACAATCTGTCGATGGAATCGCGCAAGAGGGCGATGTGCGGCAAGGCTGTTCATATCCGGCTCCGTTGTGAACACGCTGTTGACTGATTTTCAACAAGTTGTCGTCTCCCGTTTACCGATACAGGAACTGGGCGGTGGCGGTGCAGGCGTGATTGGCGCGTGTGCGCACCCAGTAGGCCGAAAAGGCGGCGGGCAGCTCGATCGTGCGCGTTTCATTGGCGGTGACGGGGTAGGCGCCGGCCACGATCCAGGTGCCGTTGCCGTCGATGTCCGCCTCGAGCGTGATCGTGGTCGCCACGTTTGCGCGCAGGATGAGCGTCTTGCGGTCGAAGCCGTTCATCAGGTAGGCGTCGCTTGGCGCATAGGCCGTCACGGCGGTGTCCTTCCAGGGACCGCCCACGCCCGTGGGCGCGCCAAGCGCCCAGAGGTCGTCCGCCACGCCGATGCGCAGCGCGCCCGCCGCGTCCTTCAGCACCAGACAGCCCTTCCACGTGTCGTAGTCCACGATCGCGCGCGGCGTGGCCGCCACGGGATGGATGAAGCGGAAGCCGCCCGCGTTTTCCGCCGGCAGTTCGTAGAAGATCTCGCCCGCGTGCAGCAGGTCGCGCTCGGTGGAGACTTCGCGGCAGATGCGGCCCTGCGTGGCGGCGCTTGCGGACGTACGCCGCGGCAGACGCCGCCGCACGCCGTTGTCCACGTAGACGAGCGACGCGGCGTCGCCTGTGACGAGATTCTCCGGAATCGGCGCATCGTTCTCGAAGATGCGGGCGGCCTCGGCGGGCGCCGCCGCCGTGAAAGGCTCAGGCGGCGTGGCGCGCGCACTGGAGCAGTGGAAGACCGCAAAGGCGTTTGTGGAGGCGGCCTGCGCAATGAGGCGCACCCATTCGCCGCGTGGCGCAGCGGCGAGATCGTGACCGCCGGGCGCAAGCGATTTCCACACCGTCCAGACGCCATCGCCCTTGGCGTCCACCTGCACGTCCACGGGCACGGTGAGCCAGAGCCAGGTGCGGTCGTAGCCGGCGAAGAGGAATGGATCGCTGATCGTGCCGTCGGAAACGGTGTCGCCGCTCCACACGGCGCCGCGACCTTCACGCGGGCCCAAGGCGTCGAGGCGTTCCGGTTCCACGAACCACAGATTGCTTTCGCTCGCCCGCGCCTTGACCCGTTTGCCCTTCACTGCGCGGACGTTGAGGAACTCGCTGCGCGCATGGTCGTCGCAGCCCATCACGATGCGGTCGCCCCAGCGGCAGAAGTCGCCGATGACCTTCAGATACGTCGAGCGCGGCCGCACGCCCGCCGTCCGACCGGGCGCGAAGGTGGCGGGGAACTTCCAGAACGTGCCGTGCATCGTCATCAGGAAGGCATCGCCCGCGCCGACTTCGCGAATGCGCGGCCACTCGGTGTTCCAGCCATGCGCGCCGTCGTAGCTGTGCGAGCCCTTGGGCAGACGGTAGTCCTGCCAAGTGACGCCGTCCGCCGTCGTCGTCAGAATCACGCTGCGATGATCCCAGCCAAGCGCCCAGAGGGCGTTCTTGTCGGGATGTTCGTTGCCGTAGATGCCATCGCGCGTCGTGATTTCGGTGAACTGGTTTGTGCGGATGAGTTCCCAGTTCGTCATCCCGGGCTTCCAAAACGCGAGCGCGCCGGCGGGCGTACGAGGATCGCGCATGGCCGCCGCGGAGTTCTGTCCGTTGTTGGCATAGAAGACTTTGCCAAAGCCGCTGCATGTGCCCTTGCCGTGATAGCCGAACAGCGTGGACTCCTCGGCCTCGTTCCAGCCCGGTGGCGGCGTGCGGTTCCACTTGCGGAAGTAGGCCTCGAACGCGGCACGGTTATGGCCGTCGCGAATGCGCGTGAACGTGTTTTCGGGTCGGGTGACGTCGAGTTCGTAGAGGGCCTCCTCCATGTCCGTGACGTAGACCTTGTGCGCCGGATCTTCGAGATGCCGCGCCGCGCCCGTGAGACGGCCCGGCATGCGGCTGATCCACACCGTTTCAACCTGGCCATTAGACGAAACAAGATACTGGCCAATGAGCAGCTTGCCGCTTTCGCGATGAATGAGACGGTTCGCGGGCGTGCCGCCCACCGATTCCGGACGCACCACGCGCACAAGATCCGGCTTCACCTGATAGAGCTTGTCGCTCGACCCCGTGGGGCAGTGCGGCCCATACGTGACAACCCACAGGCTGCCCGCCCACGGCACCACCGCGCCCGTGCCGCACTCGTCTTCGTTGTTCGTCATCGCGAGATGCGGGTAGACGCCCGAAAAGCACATGGGCTCCGCCGCCTGCAGCGTCAGGCCCGTCAGCGCCGCGAGCATCGTGAACATCGCCTTTGTCATCCTAGTGTTCTCCTTTGAGTTTTCGGAACGTCAAGTCCTCGAGATTCCAGGCGTTTGACGTGCGCTCGCGAATCTTCTGCGTGGCCTCATTGGCGCGTTCTTCCCAGGCGTCGCGGTCGCGCCAGACCGTGAAGCCGAAGACGATCAGCGCCAGCACCGCCAGCAGAATGAGCAGCTGCACGACGAACTTCACCACCCGCGCGACGAACTTCACGACCACAAGCAGCACGAGCAGCACGAAGCCGCCGGCCATGCCCTGACCGAGCGGCGACGTCTGCAGCCATGCCCAGAACTGCGCGAGGTCGTCTGCCATCGTCAGTTCGCCGAAGGTCCGTACATCTCTTCGGCGTCCTCCCCATCCTTGTTGTCGCCGGAGGGATCGTTGTACCACTGGTCGAGTTTTTCCGGGGTGTCGATGTTCTCTTCTCCCGTCAGGAATTCGACCGCCTCCTTGAGTGCGGCCTTTGCTTCATCCGTTCCCGTAGTCCAGATTGTCTTGATGGTCTCCACGGCCACGGAAGGACGCATCTCATTGAGGCTCATCAACATCGAGTCCATCGCATCCGTATCGTTGATCACGGTTGCCGCCGAGGTGACGATCAGGGATTTCTCGCGGTCGCCGTTCGCTTCAATGAGGGTGTTGTCGTAGGCGTTGATGGCGTCGGAGCGAATCTCCTCGTTGTCGTCGGCCAGAAAACCCGCGACTTCGGGAAGCGCGTCGATGCCGAACCAGCTTGCAGCTTCAAGCGCCTCCCGGCGAATCGCAAGCGGAATGTTCTTTGGCCAGTCCTTTGACTTCTGAAGATTCTGCACGATCTTGAGCACTTGTGCGCGATCGTCCGA
>CAVEDG010000074.1:3371-7586 GCA_963614205.1 bacterium
CTTGTCCGCGATCCTCCGAATCAAGGGCCTTTTGGATCGATTCGACGAGCGCGCGCTGTTCGGTGGAGAGCGCCGCTTCTTCTTCTTCGTCCAGCACAAGCGACGGACGGATCTTCTCCGCCTTGACGGTTTTCCCTGGCTTCACCTTTTGTGCACTGCGCTGCGCGCGCGCCTTTTTGCGGGCTTCCTTTCTGGCCGCCCGCGTTTCCATCTTCCGTTTGTTCTTCACGGTTTCGGTCGTCGTTGTCGTCTCATCGGCGGTTTGCTCCGTCGATCCGCCCATGAAGTAGAATCCGCCCGCGACCGCGCCGATCACGGCCAGCGCGATCAGACCCAACTTGATGTTTTTCGTCATATGAGGAACCTCGTCAATTAAACAACTGCATTATTCCGCCAACAGCCGCACGGGGCCGATGAGACCCGCCGACAGCAGCGGCTCTTCGGCCGTCCAGCCTCTGAAATTGCTCCAGGTGTAGATGCCCGTGCCGGAGTCGGCCTTGCCGTCCAGCACCCACTGCGGCCACGGCCCGCGCGGCGACATCTCCTCCTTGGCGCCGGCCTTCCGCGCGATGTCGTCGCCGATGAGCCGGTTCGGCCAGGTGTTCACGACTTCGATCTTCAGCGCAATTCTGGCACCGGGCTTCGCGAGGTCGCCCGGCAGCGCAAGGCGGTACGGCGCCTCCCAGAGACAGCCCAGCGCGCGCCCGTTCGCCCACACGTTCACCACGTCGCGTACCGTGCCGAGGTCGAGCACACTGCCGCCCTTCGCGTTCGCCGGCATCGTGACGGTCTTCTCGTAGACGGCGCGTCCGGCGAAGTACCTGAGCTTCGGGTCGTCCGAGTCGGACCACGAGGCGAGCTTCGCAAGCGCGCGCGGCGAGGCGGGCGCGTTCGGTCCCTTGAACGAGACGATCGTCCAGTCCGTCGAAAGGTCGGCCAGCACGGTCTCGGGCTTCGGCGCAACCTTGCGCATGAACCTGAGCGAAACGGTCGCGAACTCCGGCACGGTCTGTTCATGACGCTCGCCGTCCACGGTGTAGACGAGCGTGAGCGCCTTGGGACATTTCGAGGCGGGGTCGCCGCCCAGCGCGGCGTTCGTGACGGTGAACGTGGTCTCGCCCTTTGCGAGAAGGCGGCGCACGACGTCCGCGACGTCGCGGCCGCGTGTGGCATCGGCCTTCGCGGCATAGCGGGCGGAGAGGATCCGGACGTCGGCGCAGACGACGGGCACGTCGTCCACGAACGCGGCCGGCTTCTTCTTCGGATCGAAGACGACGAAGCACGAGCCGTGGGCCGACAGGTCGAGGAACGCGCGCACGCGCCCCGCTTCGGCCCCACCCTTCACCACTGCGAGCGGCGTGATCGACGCATCGCGCGCATCCCAGCGCTCCGGCGCGCCCGCGGCCGCGAAGGAGACGCCGCCGCGAAACGCCGCGTCGCGCGCGTTGACGACGAAGTAGACGTCGCGCCCGTCGATCACGCGGTGCAGCGCATGCAGCTGATTGTTCGACTCGACGGCCGTCCGAATGCCGAACGCCTTGAGCGCGGCAAACGACGAGTCGGCGCCCTTCACGCGCCCGTCCGCCCAGATCGCCTTCGCGAGCGCCGTCCACGTCGCCGGATCGTCGGCGAGCGACGGCGAGGCGAGAGGCTTCGCGCCCGCCACGCGCGCGCCGGCGTCGACGAGACGCTTGATCTCGCGCAGCGACGACATCAGGATGTACCGGGCGCCGTCGAGGTAGAGCGCGTCGTAGGTCGCGCCGCCGGGGGCGACGAGCCGGCCGTCCGGCGCGACGGAGAGCGTGGGAAGATTCGAGGCGCCCACGTAGTCGAAGTTGCCGCCGGCCGCGACGACGTCGGCCGCGTAGCGGTAGGCGTTGGGCCGGGCGTCGCCCGAGAACAGAAGCAGTTCGGCGCGCGGTGCGCCGCTCTGCAGCAGAACCTGGCCGCGCCGCACGTAGCGGCTCCAGTGCACGCCCTCGGGCCACCAGGTGGTGTTGCGGTTGAGCTGCGTGCCGTGGCGGCCGAGCGAAAGCCCCGGCACCACGTTCTTGAAGGGCTGGTGGAGGTAGCTGTGGTAGACAATCTGCGAGATGCCGTTGAGCCAGCCGGCGTCGCCGCTGCGGCGAAGCTCGGAGGGCGTGATCTGCCAGCGGCCTTCCTTCGCCTCGGTGGTGAACGACTCGGCGGCAATGCGCGCGCGGCCATTGAGGTGGCCGATGGAGGCGGCGATGCGCGGCGAGTTGTGCGGGGCGCGGCCGAGCCAGAACTCGCCCGTGGGAACGTCCGCGCGGGCGCCGCAGCGCAGGTTGTCGAACGGGCCGCCGTAGGGTTCGCACGCGGCCTCGATGCCGGCGCGGTGACAGAGCTCCGCGAAGTAGTCGTAGTAGTTCTCGGCGAAGAGGTCGGCCACCGTGCGCTGGAAGTCGTAGAGCGCCTTCGCCGTCTCGCCCGCCGTGCCGACCACGTAGCCGGCCGCGAACGCGGGCAGCCACGGACGCAGGTCGTAGCCGCGCCGCGCGCGGAACTCGTCCGGCATCGCCTCCGTCCAGTTCTGGCCGCCGACCTCGTAGCTGTCGACGATCGAGATCGAGACGACGCCCTTCGCGTCCGGCTCGGCGAGCAGACGCTGCGGCATGTTGGGCCAGTGCGCGTCAAGACCCTTCTTCGAGAGCTTGTCGCATTCGAGGCCGCTGAGCGTGGCCGGCGCACAGTGCTTGCCCGTGGTCGTGTAGCCGATGCGGAGAATGCGCCAGACCTTGTCCGGCGGCAGCGTCGCGCCAAGCGCGGCGAGGTCGAGCGCGCCGCCCTTGAAGGCGGGCGTGAGATCCACGAAGGCGGACTGCGAGATGCCGGGCGCGGCGGGGTCGCGCGGCGCGGCGTAGCCGAACGTGGTCGCGGCCGAGTTGCGCGCGTCGAGATTCTCCACGTAGGGCAGCTCGCTGAAGGAGAAGGCCTTCAGTTTGCGGCTGCGCACGCCCACCCACGGCGGTGCGGACGTTGCCCTGAACGTGACGCGGAAGAACCGCGCGTTCTGCGGCGGCGTGGCCAGGCGCATCGTCTTCGGCGTCTTCTGCGCGTTGAAGAGTTCCTGGCGCCAGGTCGTGCAGGTCGTCCACGCGCGCCCGTCCGGTGAGGCGGCGATGTCGCCCGCCATGTAGAAGTGCGTCTCGTCCATCGTCAGGATGGCGGTGGCGGGCGAGGCGGGGCGGTCGTATTCGAGCGTGAGCGCGCATGTGGCGCCCACCTTGTCGAGCGGCAGCGTGAGCGTGGCCGTGCCGGCGCGGAAGCCCTCGAAGTCGCCGGGGAAGTCGCCGGAGGCGCGCACGAGGCGCGGCGGCCGCGTGATCGGAAACGCCATCACCGCCACATCGCGGTAGAAGTCGCGCAGGGTGAGCGGCTGCGCCAGAGGCAGCGTGGCGGTCTTCCGCGCGGCGGGGTCGTAGTCCGTCTCGCTCGCCACGAGCACCTTCATCGAATTCTCGGGCGTGATCCAGGGTCCGCCGCTGCTCGACCAGCCGGGACAGTTGTGGAAGCCGAGCTTGATGTTGTTCTTCTTCGCCTCGCGCAGGGCGGCGCGCCAGAGCGTGAACCACTCGGGCGTGAGCGGCTTGGCCGTGACGGGCAGATGCGCCATGCTCGGCATGAACACGTGCGCGGTGCCGATCTCCATTTCGCCCATCGCCTTCAGGTCGGCGGCAAGCCCCTCTTCTGTCACGCAGTCGCCCACCCAGTGGTACCAGGCCTGCAGACGCGTCGCTTCCGGCGGATTCGCAAAACGCTCCGCCAGCGCATCCCCCGCGCTCGCATGAAGACCAAGGAGAACAAGAAGTGAACTGATGAGACTTCTCATGGTGAAATTAAAAATTAAAAGTTAAAAGTTAAAAGTTAGAAGTTGGAAGTTAGAAGTGGGAAGTTAGAAGTTGGAAGTGGGAAGTTGGAAGTTGGAAGTGGAAAGTTAAAAAGTGTTGGAACTAAAAGTTGGAAGTGGGAAAATTTTAGCGACGACCTCCTCACGCTAACCTTTACCGTTTAACCTTTAACTTCTAATTTCTAATTTCTGACTTTTAACCTTTAACCTTTACCGTTTAACCTTTAACTTCTAGCTTCTAATTTCTAACTTTTAACCTTTAACTTTTAATCTTTAACTTTTAACTTTTAATCTTTAACTTTTAACTTGCCTGGGGAATCTGGGCGGCGGCCACGGACTGGCCG
>CAVEDG010000075.1:0-7539 GCA_963614205.1 bacterium
TCACGGCCGTCGCGTCCAATGCCCGCGCCGAGCAGCTTTCCAACGCCGACTGGCTCGAACTGGCTTCTTCCAGCAGGTGAGCCTATTGCCCGGCGCCGCGTGGGCGATAGCGATTGACCACGCTGCCGACCTTCTGCATGGAGTTCTGCAGCATGACCTGCACGCTTTCCTTGAGTCCGCGCGCCTCGTCGTCGCCGAAGACGGCCTCGACGTCGAATTCGGAGAGGTCGTGCACGAGCCATTCGGTGCCGGCGAAGTTCTGCGGCACGAGCGTGTTGCGCGCGAGGCCGATCACGTGCATGCCGGCCGCGCGCCCGGCGACGACGCCGGCGGTGGAATCCTCCACCACCACGCATTCGCTCGCGTCGACGTCGAGCAGTTCGGCCGCGCGCAGGAAGCCGTCCGGCGCGGGCTTGCCGCGCGCGTAGTCCTCCTCGCCGAGCACGAACTTCAGCAGCGGCGCCACGCCGCAGAACCCGGCGGCGCGCTGCACGTCCGCGCGCGGCGAGCCGGAGACGATCACGCACGGCGCAATCTTCGCGACCTTCCTGAGGAACGCGACGGAACCGGGAATGACGAGCGTGGCGGGATTGGTGACGAGGCGGTCGAAGTAGGGGCGCACCGTCTTCGCGGCCTCGGCGGCCGTCTGGCGCACCACGTCCGGGAAGCGGGCGCGCACGGAGGCGTGCACGTCCGTCCAGCGGCGACCGATCACGAGCGGAGCGAGCTCGTCGATCGAGAGCCTGTGGCCCTGGTCGGCCAGCCAGTCGCCGATCGCCCGCATCCAGACCATCTCGCTCTCGATGAGCGTGCCGTCCAGATCGAAGAGGAAGGCCGCCGGCTTCATTTACCCTTCCCGCAGCACTTCTTGTACTTCTTGCCGCTGCCGCACGGGCAGAGATCGTTGCGGCCGATTTTCGGCTCTTCGCGGCGATAGGGCTCGTTCGTCTCGATCTCGCCGTCGATGAAGCGCCAGTCGCCGTCGATCTTCTGGAAATAGGAGTTCTCGCGGTGCTCGCACACCTGGCCGTTCGCGGAGTAGTGCGCCACGAAGGACACGTAACCCTCCTCGTCGTCCTTTTCGCCTTTCTCGGTGGCGAGGATCTCGAGGCCCTGCCACTGGGCGGACTTCGCCCAGTTGCGCGTGCTCTCCTCGCTGAACTCGGCGCGGGCCTGCGGCCCGGACGAGGCATAGAGGAACTTGACGTCCCCGACCGCGTAGGCGCTGTAGCGCGCGCGCATCAGGTCCGCAGCCGTCTTGGCCTTTTTCGTACCGTTCAAAATCGGGCCGCAGCACTGACCGAAGGTCTTGCCGCTGGCACAAGGACAAAGTGCATCGTTTTCCATGGTCAACATTGTACCAAAAATCGGCTTTCCATGGAAGTGCTACGACATCGGGCAAATGTGGTATACTATGCGGTCGCATCCGCACGTTCACATCAGGCTTCCATGAACACTCTCATCCAGCGCATTCTCCAGACGCTTTTCGTGCTCGGCTTCGTCGGCATCGTCGTGGCCGGCATTCTCGCGTCCTATCCGAAGTACCGCCATGCCCAGGATCTCCGCGCCGAGCGCGACCGCATCCTGCAGCGCATCGAGGAGAAGCAGCGCGAGATCGCCGAACTGCGCAATCAGCAGCGCCGCTTCAACACGGATCGCGAGTTCGTCGAGACGCTTGCGCGCCGCAACCGCCGCGTCTTCCCGGGCGAGCTCGTCTTCATCTTCGACAACTAGGCATCCGTCAATGGCCATGGCCGGAGAGGAGACGGCGGACGAGGCCGCGCGCGCGGTCGCCACGCTGGTGCGCGAGGCCGGCGGGCGCGCCTGGCTGGTGGGCGGCGCCGTGCGCGACGGCCTCGACGGCGCGCGCGCGGTGAAGGACGTGGATCTCGAGGTCTTCGGCCTCGCCCCCGCGCGCGTGCAGGAGGTCGTGGGGCGGCGTTACGCCTTCGACGCCTGCGGCCTTTCCTTCGGCGTGCTCAAGCTCAAGCATCTCGACGTGGACATCTCCCTGCCGCGGCGCGAGACGAAGCGCGGCGCCGGCCATCGCGGCTTTCTCATCGACTCCGATCCCTCGCTCTCCCTGCGCGAGGCGGCGAGCCGGCGCGACTTCACGATCAACGCGATCTACCGCGATCCGCTCACGGGCGAGATCGCGGACCCCTTCGGCGGCGTGGCGGATCTGCGCGCGCGCGTGCTGCGCCACGTGTCGCCGAAGTTCGTGGAGGATCCCCTGCGCGTGCTGCGCGGCATGCAGTTCATCGCGCGCTTCGGCCTCACGCCCGCGCCGGAGACGGTCGCGCTCTGCCGCGCGATGACGATGGAGGGCCTGCCGCCCGAACGCCTCTTCGAGGAATGGGGCAAGCTGCTCACGAAGGGCGCGCGCATCGGCGCGGGGCTGGCCTTCCTGCGCGAGACGGGCTGGGTGCGCTATTTCCCGGAGCTGCAACGCCTCATCGGCTGCCCGCAGGATCCCTCCTGGCATCCGGAAGGCGACGTGTGGAACCACACGTGCCTCTGCCTCGACGCCTTCGCGCGGCGGCGGGCCGACGTCGGCGCGGGGGCGGCCGAAGACCTCGTGGTGGGCCTCGCCGTGCTGTGCCACGATTTTGGCAAGCCCCTCGTCACGCGCTTCGACCGCGGCCGCTACCGGTCGCCCGGCCACGACGCGGCGGGCGTCGAGCCCACGCTCGCGTTTCTGCGCCGCCTCACGAACGAGGAACGCCTGCTGCGCGAAGTGCCGCCGCTCGTGGCCAACCACATGCAGCCGTTCTCGCTCTGGCGGGCGCAGGCGGGCGACGCCGCCATCCGCCGCCTCGCCCTGCGCGTGGGCCGCATCGACCGCCTCATCCGCGTGTCGCGCGCGGACGACGAAGGGCGCGGCCCGGGCGCGCGGTCGGACGCGAAGGCGGGCGACGAACTGCGCTGGCTCGCGGAGACGGCGGCGCGTCTGCGGCTGGAGGATTCGCGGCCGAAGCCGCTTCTCATGGGGCGCGACCTCATCGCGCTCGGCTATGCGCCCTCGCCGCAGTTCGCCGTGTGGCTCAAGGCCTGCTTCGACGCGCAGCTCGACGGCGCATTCCACGATCACGACGGCGCCGTGGCGTATTTCCGCGCCCACGCGCCCTCGTCGGTCAATGCGTCGCCGTCAGCGTCCACATGAACTTCGCCCCGCAAGAAGGGGTTCGAGAACGGGCGGCACGAGGTCGCCGAGGGGTTCGCCGGCGAGAAGGCGCCGGCGAATTTCCGTTGAGGATTCGGGCGTGCGCGGATAGGCGACGAAGCGCACGAGCGTCCTGAGCGTTTCCCAGTCCTTCCAGCGCGGCAGACCTTCGACGTTGTCCTCGCCGATCACGTAGACGAACGCCGCGCCCGGAAAGCGGGTCTGGGCGGCGCGCACGGTGTCGATCGCGTAGGAGGGTGCGCCGTCCGCGCGGCGCAGTTCGACGTCCCAGGGCTCGAGGCGCGGATCCTCCGCGCACGCGCGCACCACGAACCGCCAGCGGTCGTCATCGGAGAAGCCGCCGGGCAGCGTGGCGCCGGGGGCGTCGACGCGGAAGGGGTTGACCTTCGCGGGAATCACGAGCAGGCGGTCGAGGCGTTCTTCGGCAAGCGCGCGCCGCGCAATGCGCAGGTGCCCCGCATGGATGGGGTTGAAGCTGCCGCCGAAGAGGCCGATGCGCATCAGACGGCTTTCCACTCGAGCGTGAGGTCGATGGAACCCTGGCTGTGCGTGAGGCAGCCAAGCGAGATGGCCGTCACGCCCGTGGCCGCCACGGCCTTGGCGCGGTCGAGCGTGATGCCGCCGGAGGCCTCGGTCTTCGAAATGCCCGCGCACATCTTCACGCACTTCTTCATGTCGGCGACGGACATGTTGTCGAGCATGATCCACTCCGGCTTGGCCTTGAGCGCGCTCGCGCATTCGCGCAGGCTCTCGACCTCGATCTCCACCGCGAGCTTCGGGAACGCCTTGCGCGCCGCGAGCACGGCCTGGTCGAGTTCGTCCGGGTCGCCGCCTTTCCAGAGGCGGCGGTGGTTGTCCTTCATGAGGATGCGGTCGTACATGCCCATGCGGTGGTTCGTGCCGCCGCCGCACGTCACGGCGTACTTCTCGAAGACGCGCAGGCCGGGCGTGGTCTTGCGCGTGTCGAGGATGAGCGTGCCCCACTTCGCCGTGGCGTCCACGAACTTCCGCGTGAGCGTGGCGGTGGCGCACATGCGCTGCATGAAGTTGAGGGCGGTGCGTTCCGCCGCGAGGATGCTGCGCGCCTTGCCGCTGAACTGCAGGATGGGCTCGTTCGGCTTCACCGCCGTGCCGTCCGGCTTGAGGATCGTGACCTTGACGGCGCGGTCGACGGCGCGCAGCACGGCGGCCGCCACCGTGGCGCCGGCCACCACGCACGGCACGCGCGAGTAGATCTCGCCCACGGCCTTCGCCTTGGGATCCACGAGCGCCTCGCTCGTGGCGTCGCAGCGCCGCGCGAACGCGGTGCGCTCGACGGAGCCCAGGTCTTCATCCAATGCCAAGAGCACCGCCGCGCGGGCGCGCGGCGATTTCATCACGTCGACCATCTGCAAGCCTCCGGTGTTGGGCGTCAGACGCCTTCGAGCAGCGCCAGGTTCTGGTAGATCAGCCACGTCGTGGCGCCAACGAGCGCAATGGCGAGCAGCGACCCCACGAGAGCGACGATGGCGCCCATCGAGGACGCCGCCTTTGGCGCGGATTCCCCGAGATCGAGTTTGAAGCGGTCGGCGATCACCGCGCCGTCTCCCGTCTCGGGAAGCGGGGCGATCGTTTCAGGTTCTTTTGATTTTCTCAGTTTCATGACGGCGTCCAGTATAGCATAAAACGGACGCGCGCGGCAAGCCGCGAACGGCCAGGGCTTCACGGTGTTCCTGCGATAAAGTGGTATACTATTCTGAATCTCGAACAAAGGAAGGTCAGAACAGCATGTCCATCAAGATCCATCCCACCGCCATCGTCGACGAGCGCGCGCAGCTGGGCGACGACGTCGAAATCGGGCCCTACGCCAGCATCGGCCCGGACGTCAAACTCGGCGCGCGCACGGTCGTGCAGCAGGGCGCCATCATCCGCGGCCATTCCACGCTGGGCGAAGACTGCCAGGTGTTTCCCTATGCGTGCATCGGCATGAAGACGCAGGATCTCAAGTACAAGGAAGGCAGCGTCTCGTTCGTGGAGATCGGCAACCGCACGGTCATCCGCGAATTTGCCACGGTGCATCTCGGCACGGCCGACGGCGAGAAGACGATTCTCGGCGACGACGTGCTCTTCATGGCCTACTGCCACGCGGCGCACGGCGTGGTGCTGGGCAACCACGTGATCTGCTCGAACAGCGTGCAGCTCGCGGGCGACGTGCACATCCAGGACTGGGCGATCATCGGCGGCTGCGCCGCGTCGCACCAGTTCTGCAGCGTGGGCCGCCACGCGATGGTGGGCGGCATGTCGAAGATCCGCCAGGACTTCCCGCCGTTCATGCTCGGCGACATGGTGGAGGGTTCGCTCAAGGTCATCGGCCCGAACGTGGTCGGCCTCAACCGCCGCGGCTTCCCGAAGGACGTGATCGCCGCGCTCAAGGAGGCCTTCCGCTTCATCTACCACAGCGGTCTCAACCGCTCGCAGGCGCTCGAGCGCGTGGAGAACGACGTGGAGCCGTTCGACGAAGTGAAGGAACTCGTGGCGTTCTACCGCCACTCCACGCGCGGCGTGTGCTGAGGCGACCGCGATGGTGGACGTTTCTTCCCTCGCCTTCACGGGCGCGACGCTCGATTCGCGCCAGGTGCGGCCCGGCATGCTCTTCGTGGCGGTCAAGGGCGAGCACGTGGATGGCCATGCCTACATTCCGCAGGCCCTCGCGCGCGGCGCGGCGGGCATTCTCGACGGCCGCGACGAGCTCACGCGCGCGGCGCAGACCTACCGCCGCGCGCTGCGCGCCACCGTGATCGGCGTGACCGGCTCCGCCGGCAAGACGACCACGAAGGAATTCATCGCCGCGTTCCTGCGCGCGGGCGGCCTGAAGGTGCACGCCACCGAGGGCAACTTCAACAACGACCTCGGCCTGCCGCTCACGATCCTCAACGCTCCGCGCGATGCGGATGTTCTCGTGGTCGAGATGGGCACGAACCATCCCGGCGAAATCGCGCATCTCGTGGACATTGCCGCGCCGCACGTGGGCGTGATCTCCTCCATCGGCACGGCGCACATCGAGTTCTTCGGCACGCAGGACGGCATTGCGGACGAGAAAGGGACGCTCCTCGCGCGTCTGGCGGGCGGCGACGCGGCGCATCCGTCGTTCGCGGTGCTCGCGCGCGAGAACGCGCGCTACGAGCGCCTGGCGGCGATGTGCCGCGTGCCGCTCGTCACGACGTCGCTGGAAGATCCCGCGGCGGCGCGTTTCGCGGAGGCGCTGCGCGTGCGGCTGCCGGGGGCGCACAACGTGTCGAACGCGCTGCTCGCGGCGGCGTGCGCGGCGCGGTTCGGCGTGTCGGAGGAGACGTGCCGCGCGGCGCTGGCGGGCTTCACGCTGCCGGGCGGCCGCTGGCGCGTGGTCGAGCGCGGCGGCGTGACCTACATCGACGACACGTACAACGCGAACCCCACGGCCATGCTCGCGGCGCTCGAGACCTTCGCGGGGCTCGACGCGCGGGGCGGCCGGCGCATCGCCGTGCTCGGCGACATGTACGAGCTCGGCGACCAGTCGGCCGCGCTCCATGCGCAGGTGAAGGCGCGCGCATTGGCGCTCGGCCTCGACCAGGTGATCTTCGTGGGCGACAACTTCGGCGGGCTCTCCCTCGAGGCCGCGCGTACGGAGCTGGTCGCCTCCGCGCGGCCCGCCGACACGGTGCTGCTCAAGGCGTCGCACGCGCTCCACCTTGACGCGCTCGTGCCGCGCACGTGAACGCCCCCTTGCGCCGCTTCGGCAAATCCAGTATACTACCCTCCACACCATGACTTCAAACGACGAATATGTGCTGCAGCTCCTTCGCGAGAAGGGGTATGTGAGCGCCGAACAACTCGAACAGGCCTCGCAGGCAATGCGCGAAGGCGACGCGACGACGCTGGACGTGCTCGTGACGTCGGGCGCGCTCAGCGAGGACGACGTGCTCGGCACCATCGCCGACACGTTCGGCATCAAGTACGTGAGCATCGATCCCTCCGCGCTCGACCCGGAGATCGCCAAGGAGATCGCGCCCGAAATCGCCCACAAGTATGGCGTGGCGCCCGTGATGGCGGACGCCGACTCCGTGACGGTGGTGCTCTCCGACCCCATGGGCTACGACGCCGTGGACTCCCTGCGCTACGTGCTGCACGGCAAGGACGTGCAGGCCGTGCTCGCGCCTTCCGAGGAAGTGAAGGCCGTGATGGAGAAGCTCTATCCCTCCGGCGCCGACCAGGTGATGACGCGCAACGACGACACGTCGAACGAGGGCGAGACCACGGGCGACGACGCGCCGGTGATCCGCCTCTGCACGATGCTCCTCTCGAACGCGATCAAGATGAAGGCCTCCGATATTCATCTC
>CAVEDG010000076.1:0-7481 GCA_963614205.1 bacterium
TTGACTTTTGGGCGAAGATTCGGTAAACTGTACTCTCGTTTTGCGGTGGCTCAGCGAGTCACCGAACCATTTGTTTTGATTTTTGACAAGAGAGGAGCGAAAGAAGGTTATGGCCACGAACAATGAGCTGCTGGCGATTGTGAACTACATCGAGCGCGAGCGCGGCGTCGATCGCGAGATCGTGCTGGTGGCAATCGAACAGGCGCTGCAGCAGGCGGCGCGCCGCAACGTCGACGTCACGAACGACCTGCGCGTGCAGATCGACCGCAAGACCCTTTCGCTCCACGTCTACGACACGCTCGTCGTCTCCAACGAGGAGAAGGGCACGGGCTTCATGAGCCTGGCCAAGGCCAAGCGCATCAAACCGGACGCCGCGGAGGGCGACACCATCGAGATCGAGATGCCCGCCTCGAAGCTGGGGCGCATCGCGGCGCAGACGTCGCGCCAGGTCATCATGCAGAAGATCCGCGAGGCCGAGCGCTCGAACACGTTCCGCGAGTTCAAGGGCCGCATCGGCGAAATCGTGAGCGGCACCGTGACGGCGGTGAACCGGCGCGACCTCTTCGTGATGGTGGGCAAGACGGAGATGATCCTGCCCGGCAAGGAGCGCATCCCGAACGAGGAGTTCGGCGTGGGCGACGTGGTGCGCGCGATCGTGCACAACGTGCGTCCGGAGGCCACGGGGCCGAGCGTGACGCTCAGCCGCACGTCGAACGAGTTCCTGCGCATGCTCTTCCGCCTGGAGGTCTCGGAGATCGCGGACGGCGTGGTGGAGATCATGGGCGTGGCGCGCGATCCGGGCTATCGGGCGAAGCTGGCTGTGCGCACGCGCGACGAAAAGGTCGATCCCGTGGGCGCGTGCGTGGGCCTGCGCGGGGCGCGCGTGCGCAACATCGTGCGCGAGCTCGCCGGCGAGAAGATCGACATCGTGCGCTGGAACGAGGACGTGAAGGTCTACGTCGCGCAGGCGCTCGCCCCGGCGAAGATCGAGTCGATCGAGGTCGATCCGGACGGCGGCAACGTGGTGAACGTGGTCGTGCCGGCGGATCAGTATTCGCTCGCGATCGGCCGGCACGGCCAGAACGTGCGCCTCACCTCGAAGCTCACGGGCTGGCACGTCAACGTGGCGAAGTCGCTCGCGCTGGCGAGCTTCGAAGACCAGCGCGACGCCGCCATCCGGAATCTCGCCGAGACGTTCAGCGTCTCCACGGCCGTGGCCACGCAGCTCGCCGACTCCGGCTTCCTCACGGTGGACGACATCGTGGCGAGCGACGAGGAGGGCTTCATCGCCGCGACGGGCCTTGACGAGGTGGCGGCGAAGGGCGTCTACGCGGCCGCGAAGGTGGTGGCCGAGCTCACCGCGCAGATTGGGGAAGAGGCGTAAGGGATTTTGCAATGAGAGTCTACGAATTCGCGAAGAAGGTCGGCGCCACGAGCGCCGCGGTCATGAAGATGGCCGAGCAGTGCGACGTCGAGGTCTACTCGCCGCTCTCGCAGCTCGAGCCCGAGGACGTCGAGTCGCTGAACCGGAAGCTGCTCGCCGTGGGCGTCGAGACGCTGAAGGCGGACGCGGCCGCCTCCGCCGAGAAGGCGCAGGAAAAGGCATCGCGCGCCCGCGCGGCGCGCGCCGCCGGCGACAAGGCCCAGGCCGAGGCGCTCGAGGCCATTCGCCAGCGCGCCCTCGCCGCGCACGAGGGCCGCGCCATCGACGTGCCCGCGCAGGCGCCCGCCGAGGCCGCGCCGAAGCCGGTTGCCAAGAAGACCGCGAAGAAGAAGGCGGCGGAAGAGAAGAAGGACGTTCTGATCGGCGCCGATCTGCCCGACGTGCCGAAGGTCTCCATCCAGGTCTCCGACGACGAGGCCGACGCGAAGACGGACGAGCCGACGGACTTCGACGACGCGCGCGACGACGAGGACGACGAGGCGAGCGACTACCTGCATGGCAAGGATCTCGACCGCCGCGGCGCGACCAAGACGGCCTCCGCGAAAAAGGAGGCGGCCGCCAAGAAGGAGCAGGCCGCGAAGAAGGAGGCCGCCGCCAAGAAGGAGGCGGAGGCGGTCGCGAAGAAGGAAGCCGCCGCGAAGAAGGCGGCCGAAGAGGCGGCCGCCGCGGCGAAGAAGGCCGCGGCGAAGAAGCCCGTGCCGCCGCCCGCGCCGAAGCCCGCCGCCACCCGCGTGGGCGGTCTGCGCGCCGGATTCTCGTCCGTGTCGATGCGCCTCTCGCATCCGCAGGTGCAGATCGTGCCCGGCAAGCCCACGATCACGATCGGGGCGACGAAGCCGGCGAGCGCGGCCGTTGCGAAGCCCACGATCACGGTGGGCACGAAGGCGGCGCCGGCGAAGCCGACGATTTCGCTCTCCGTGACGACGCGCGAGATCTCGATCCGCGGCGCGATCATGGTGAAGGAGCTCGCGCTCAAGCTCGGCATCCGCCCGAATCGCCTGATCGCGGACCTGATGGGCCTCAAGGTGCTCGCCTCGATCAACCAGCGCGTGGAGCCCGAGGTCGCCACCAAGGTCGCGCAGAAGTACGGCTACAAGGTCAACATCGAGCACGCCCGCGACGCGGCCAACAAGAAGCCCGTGCTCAAGGCGATCGACGCCGACGACGAGATCCCGCAGGACAAGCCCGAGGACATGCAGATGCGCGCCCCCGTGGTCACCTTCCTCGGCCACGTCGACCACGGCAAGACCACGCTCATGGACTACATCCGCCATGCGCACGTGGCGGCCGGCGAGGCCGGCGGCATCACCCAGCAGATCTCCGCCTACCAGGTGGACGTGCAGGGCCGCAAGATCACGTTCCTCGACACGCCCGGCCACGCCGCGTTCAACGCCATGCGCCAGCGCGGCGCCCAGCTCACGGACATCGCCGTGATCATCATCGCCGCCGACGACGGCATCATGCCGCAGACCGAGGAGGCGATCAAGTTCGCCCGCCAGGCCGGCGTGCAGATCATGGTCGCGATCACGAAGTGCGACAAGCCCATTGCCAACGTGCAGCGCGTGAAGCAGCAGCTGCAGAAGATCGGCCTCACCCCCGAGGAGTGGGGCGGCGACATCGTGTGCTGCGAAGTCTCCGGCACCACGGGCCAGGGCGTGGACAACCTGCTCGAAATGATGCTGCTGCAGGCGGACGTCCTGGAGCTCACCGCGAATCCGAAGCGCCGCGCGAACGGCTACGTGATCGAGGCCGAGCTCGAGCAGGGCTTCGGGCCGAGCGCCACGCTGCTCGTCACGGGCGGCACGCTCAAGGTCGGCGACGCGATTCTCATCGGCGAGCACTTCGGCAAGGTGCGCTCGCTCATCGACGACCGCGGCCGCCGCATCAAGGAGGCGCCGCCCTCCACGCCCGTCAAGTGCACGGGCCTCTCGGGCGTGCCCGAGGCCGGCGCGGAATTCCGCGTGATGCTCGACGAAAAGCGCGCGCGCACGCTCGCCGAGGAGGCCGCGCGCGTCCGCAAGGAACAGGAACTTTCGCAGACGAAGGCCGTCTCGCTCGACGATCTCATGAGCCAGATGGACGCGAACGGCAAGCGCGAGCTCAGCGTGGTCGTGAAGAGCGACACGCAGGGTTCGCTCGAGGCGATCGTGGAGGCCCTGCGCGGCATCCACAGCGAGAAGGTCGCGCTCAAGATCATTGGCACGGGCACGGGCAACGTGTCGCTCACCGACGTCAAGAGCGCCGCCGCGGGCAAGGCCGTGATCGTGGGCTTCGACATCGGGTGCGACTCGGGCGTGCAGCAGCAGGCCCGCCACGACGGCGTGCGCATCAACTCGTTCCGCATCATCTACGAGCTCATCGACCACGTGAAGAAGACGATGCTCGACCTGCTGCCGCCTGAATTCACCGAGAAGGTCAAGGGCCACGCCGAGATCAAGGCGATCTACGACATCGGCAAGCTCGGCAAGATCGCCGGCTCGCAGATGCTCGACGGCAAGCTCGTCGCCAAGGAGAAGTTCCGCATCCTGCGCGACAAGGCGCAGGCGTGGGACGGCAAGGTGCAGACGCTGCGCCACTTCAAGGACGAGGTCAAGGAAGTGACGGGCCAGCAGGAGTGCGGCATCTGCTTCGCGAACTTCGAGGGCTTCGCCGAGGGCGACGTGGTCGAGTGCTACGTGCTCGAGGAGCTGCCGCGTTCGCTGTAGGCGGCCGGCAAGGAGGGCTTTCCCATGGCCGTCGATCGTCTTGAACGCGTCAATTCCCTGCTGAAGCGGGTCATCGGCGAATCCGTGTTCCGCGTGCTGCAGGGGGACGACGTGAACCCGGGCGTGGTCACCGTCACGGGCGTGTCGTGCGCGAAGAACCTGCGCAACGCGACCGTGCGCGTGAGCGTGTTCGGCGAGCCCGCGGAGCAGAACCGCGTGCTCGGCCACCTCATCCGCCGCGCGCACGAGTTCGAGCGCATCGTCAACGCCGAGGTGCGCCTCAAATTCACGCCGCAGCTGCGCTTCGTGATCGACCATTCGCTCGAGAAGGGCGACGAGGTGCTCGCGCTGCTCAGCAAGCTGAACATTCCTTCGGACGAAACCTGATGGCGCATCTCGACACGATTGCGATGCTCGCGGCGCTCGACGGCCTGGTGCTCGTCGACAAGCCGCTCAACATCTCCACGCACGACGTGGTGAAGACCGTGAAGTCGCGCTTCAACCTCGTGAAGGTGGGGCACGGCGGCACGCTCGAACCGAACGCGACCGGCCTCGTGGTGCTGCTCGTGGGCGACGGCACGAAGTTCTCCGGCGACATCATGGGGCGCGACCGCGCCTTCTCGATGACGGTGCGCCTCGGCCGCGTCACCGACACGCAGGATCGCGAAGGACGCACCCTTGCCGAAAATCCTTTCGACGCCGTCACGCGCGAACGCCTCGACGCCGCGCTGCCCGAGTTCCGCGGCGACATCTTCCAGACGCCGCCGCCGTTCAGCGTGATCAAGAGGCCCGACGCGCCCAGCTATGGCATCGTGCCGACGGATCCGGCGGAGGCCACGGCGCGCCTCGTGCACGTCTACCGCCTCGCGGTGACGGACTTCGCGCCGCCGCTCGTCTCGTTCGACTGCGTCTGCACGAAGGGCGTGTGCGCCCGCGCGCTCGCGCACGACCTCGGCCAGGCGCTCGGCTGCGGCGCGTCGCTGGAGACGCTGCGCCGCACGCGCGTGGCGAAGTTCTCCGTGGAGCAGGCGATTGGCCTGATGGATCTGCTCAAGCTCGACGCGATCGGCTTCCGCGACCGCGTGATTCCCATGGCGGGGGCGCTCGCGCCATGACGCTCGCCGTCGGTTTCTTCGACGGCGTTCATCTCGGCCATCGGCGGATCCTCGCGGGCGCCACGGCCGCGCTTACCTTCCGCGCGCATCCCGCCACCGTCTTCGCGCCGGCGCGTGCGCCCGCGCTGCTCATGACGTCGGCCGCGCGCCTCGCGACGCTTTGCGCCGTGCTGGGCGCCGACCACGTGCGCGCGCTTGACTTCACCCCCGCCCTCGCCGCGCAGACGCCCGCCGCCTTCGCCGACGGACTGCGCGCGGACTACCCCGATCTCGACACGATCCGCTGCGGTGCGAACTGGACCTTTGGCGCGGGCGGCGCGGGCGATGCCGCGTTCCTGCGCGCGCGCGGCTTCCGCGTGGATGTTGTGCCCTATGTGGACGTGGCGGGCGCGCCTGTCTCCTCCACGCGCATCCGCGCCGCGCTGGCGGCGGGCGACTGCGCCCTCGCCGCCGCGCTGCTCGGGCGCCCCTGGGCGCTCGAGGGAACGCTCTTCGCGGGAAAGGGGCTGGGCCGGAAGATGGGCGCGCCCACGCTCAACGTGCGTCCCGCCGACGGACTCGTGCAGCCGCCGCGCGGCGTCTACGCGGTGGCCACGCCGTGGGGGCGCGGCGTGGCGAACTACGGCTGCGCGCCCACGCTTGGCGACCGGGCCTGGACGGCGTCCGTCCTCGAAGTGCATCTGCTCGACGCCGCGCCCGGTTTTGCCGCGCCTGCGCCCGGCACGGCCGTCGCAATCGACCTGCTGCGCTTCATCCGCCCCGAACGGACCTTTCCCACCCTCGCCGCCCTCCAGGCCCAGATCGCCCGCGACTGCGCGGAAGCGCTTCGGCTTCCCAGGTGAGCGTCGGACGGGCGATTGTGCTCTGCTGTGCCGCGAGCGTGGCGGTGGTCTCTCCGTTAGAGCGCCCGGTGCAGAATGTCCGTGAGGGCCTTGGCCGTGACGGGCGGGTTCGAGGCGAGCACGCCGTCGGCATTGAAGCTCACGGCCTGCACGTCCGCGACGATGGCGGGAATGTCCGCCTCCGTCACGCCCTTTTCGCCGAGCGAGGTCGGCAGACCGCAGCGCCGGATGAAGGCCTTGAAGTCGGCGATCGGCATGACGTCGCGCGCGAACCGCGCGTAGGGTTCCGGCCGCAGGGCTTGATGGTACTCCATCCACGCGGGCATGACGATGGCGAGCGAGGACCCGTGGTTGATGCCGTGGCGCGCGGTGAGCACATGGCCAACCTGGTGCATGGGCGTCCAGGCGTCGCCGGGCGAGGCCCAGCCATTGAGCGCGCACGTGGCGGCCCACATGAGCTCGGCGCGCGCGTCGGCGTCCTGCGGATGCTCGAGGGCGATGGGCAGGTTCTTCACGATCGTGCGGATCACGCCGAGCTGGAACTCGTGCAGCAGGTCGCTTTTCGCCTGGCCGTTGATGAAGATCTCGAGCACGTGGCTGATCGAGTCGATGCCGCCGCACGCCGTCTGGAAGGGCGGCAGGGTGTAGGTGAGCACGGGATCGAGGATCGCCGTGCGCGCGAAGAGGCAGTCCGCCCAGATGTAGCTCTTCTTCCTCCGCGCCGTGGAGCTCACAACCGCGCACATGTTCATTTCGCTGCCCGTGGCGGGAAGCGTGGGAATGAGGAGCAGAGGCAGGGCCTCCGTCGGCGGCTGGGCCGTGACGTGCGCATGGTTGGCGTAGACCATGTTCCAGAGGTCGCCGTGCGTGTAGAGCGCGCCCGCCGCGATGGCCTTGGCCGCGTCCATCGCGCTGCCGCCGCCCACGCCGATGACGAGGTCGGCGCCGAACGCCTTTGCGGCCTCCACGCCGCGCGCCACCATTTCGATGGGCGGATTGGGCGTCACTTCGAGGAAGGTTCGCGAGGCGACGCCCGCTTCTGCGAGAAGGGCCTCGATTTTCTCGAGCGTTCCGGCCACGCTGCCGTCGGCGTAGCTGACCACGAGGGCCTTCGTGCCGAGCTGCCGCGCTTCGGCGCCCGTGTCGTTCAAGGTACCGGCGCCGAACTTCACGCGCACGGGATTGCGATAGGTGAAACTGTTCATGGTTGTGAGATGTGAGATGTGTTTTCCGTCAAGTATACCAAAATGCGCGGCGTCATGGGTTCGTCGTGTTCGCGGCTCGTTCCTCGCCGTGAACACGACGAACCCATTACACCGAAGGGTGAGGATTTTTGGTATACTAGTTGCGTTTTTTCTGAGACGAGTGGAGACAA
>CAVEDG010000077.1:0-7446 GCA_963614205.1 bacterium
GGTTAAAGGTTACAGGTTAAAGGTTAAAGGTTAGCAGTTAGCAGTTAAAAGTTAGAAGTTAGGCGTTAGGCGTTGAAAGTGGAAGTTGGAATTAAAGTCAGACATCACATTTAATTTTTAAACTTTAACTTTTAATGTTTAACCGCACAAAAAAAGGACAAGAAAAAGTCATGAAAGTCGCAATACTGGCCGCATGTGCGGCGAGTCTGTCGTTCGGCGCGGCGCTGCCCGACGCCGAGGGTTTCGAAACGCTGTTCAACGGCAAGGATCTCACGGGCTGGATCGGCGCCACGAACTTCTACGGCGTGGAGACGATCAAGGTCAAGATGGCCGGCACGGGCGAAATGAAGGAGATGCCCGTGCTCGTGTGCCGTCCCGACCAGAAGGGCGTGGAAGGCAGCGGCGGCAATCTGTGCACCGCCAAGCAGTACGAGAACTTCATCCTGCGCTTCGAGTTCTGCCTGCCCGAGAACGGCAACAACGGGCTGGGCCTGCGCATCACGGACGTCAACAAGGACGCCGCCTACCACGCGATGTGCGAGCTGCAGCTGCTCGACGACGGCGGCAATGAATACTACGACAAGGCCGCGAAGAAGGACAAGCTGCATCCCTACCAGTACACGGGCTCCGTGTACGGCATCGTGCCCGCGAAGCGCGACAACTTCAACAAGCAGATCTGGGGCAAGGACGCCAACTTCACGGGCGGCGGCAGCTACGTGCGCCGGCCCGGCATGTGGAACTTCGAGGAAGTGCGCGTGCTCGGCAGCCGCATCCAGGTGATCCTCAACGGAGAGCTGATCACGGACGCCGACATCTCCCGCTTCAAGGGCGACGGCGACACGCCGGACGGCAAGAAGCATCCCGGCCTCCACAACCGGAAGGGCCACATCGGCTGGCTCGGCCACGGCCACCGCGTGATGTGGCGCAACATCCGCGTGAAGGAAGTGCCGGCCGACTACGTGGTCGGCAGCGACACGCAGAAGGCCTGCCCCGCGGGCTTCACGGCGCTCTACGACGGCACGGCCGCGAGCCTTGCGAAGAACTGGAAGGGCGTGACCACCGCCGAGGCGTTCGACAACCCGAAGGTGCGCCAGGCCGCCACGCCGGAAAAGCGCGCCGCCATGCAGAAGATCGCCGACCGGCAGATGGCCGAGCACTGGCGCATCCGCAACGGCGCGCTCTTCTTCGACGGCTTCAATGGCGGCTACTCGCTCGCCACCGCGCGGGACTACAAGGACTTCGAGATGTGGGTGGACTGGCGCACGCTCTCCGTGCAGGGCGACAGCGGCCTCTATCTGCGCGGCTCGCCGCAGGTGCAGATCTGGGATGCGCACAACCAGTGGGGCATCGGCTCCGGCGGCCTCTACAACAACCAGAAGAACCCCTCGCGCGCGCTGACGATCGCCGACCGCAACGTGGGCGACTGGAACACCTTCCACATCACGATGAAGGGCGAGCGCGTCTCCGTGGAGCTCAACGGCGTGAAGGTGGTCGACGACACGGTGCTCGAAAACTACTGGGACCGCGCGCAGCCGATCTTCCCCGTGGAGCAGATCGAACTGCAGTGCCACGGCGATCCGCTCGAATTCAAGAACATCTTCATCCGCGACCTGTAGGTGAATGGCATGACCGAAACTGAAATCCTCAAGATCTTCGCGGACACGGGGGCGCTCCTGAGCGGGCACTTCGAGCTGCGTTCCAAACTCCACTCCGACCGCTACTTCCAGTGCGCGAACGTGCTGCGGTTCCCGCGCATCGCCGGGCGTCTCTGCGACGAGCTCGTGGCGCGCCTGAAGGCCGCGCACGACATCGGGCGCATCGACGGCGTGATCTCGCCCGCCGTGGGCGGCATCCTCGTGGGGCACGAAGTCGCGCGCGCGCTCGACACGAAGTGCGTGTTCGCCGAGAAGGTGCCGGGCGAGGGCGTGGACGCCACGGGCAAGCCCGTCACGCGCCTGGCCATGCGCCGCTTCGCGCTCAAGCCCGGCGAACGCTACGTGGTGGCCGAAGACGTCGTCACGAAGGGCGGGCGCGTGCAGGAGACGATCGACCTCGTGAAGGCCGCCGGCGCCGAAGTCGCCGCCGTGGTGCTGCTCGTGGACCGGTCGAAGGGCGCCGTGACATTCGGCGACATCCCGATGGTCTCGCTCGTGCAGATCCAGCCCACGACGTGGGAACCCGACGCCTGCCCGCTCTGCAAGGCCGGCGGCCATCCCGTCCATCCGGGGTCGTAAACAAGGAGCACAGCCATGAACATGAACAGACGTGAATTTCTCGTGGCCGCGCTGGGCGTCGCGCTCGGCGCGGGGGCGGCGGAGCCGCCGAAGGGGACGCTGCGCGGCGTCATGACGCAGCCGCTGCTCGCGTGCGGCGACGGCCGGGCCTATCTCGTGGCGCCGGACGGCCACATCGCGTGGTTCGTGCCGAACTGCGGCAACATCCACCGCGTGTGGCTGCACGACGGCTGGGTCTACTGGTCGAACGAGAACCTCTACCGCACGAATGTCGTCACGGGCCGCACGGAGCTCTTCTACAAGCCGTGCGAGAAGGAGGGCCTCTACGGCTTCGAGGTGCTGGCCAACGGCAACATCGTGATCGCCGAGAACGGCACGGACTTCATCACCGAGCTCAAGGCCGGCACCACCACGCCCGTCGTGAAGTTCAAGGGCAGCCCGCGCCTGGCGGACGGCACGATGCCCACCGACCCGCACCACCACTTCCGCATGGTGCGCAAGACGGCCGCCGGCACGTACCTCGTGTGCTGCTCGGGCGCGAACACGCTGCGCGAATACGACGCGCGCGGCGCGCTCGTGTGGGAACAGCCCACGCCCGCGCTCGCGTTCGACGCGCTGCGCCGCGCCAACGGCAACACGCTCATCTCGCACCTCGGCGCGATCACCGAGTACACGCCCGACCACAAGGTCGCGTGGCGCTTCACGTGCGAGGACGCGCCCGCGCTCAAGCTCGCGAACCTGTGCGGCATCTGGGAAAAGCCGAACGGCAACCTCGTGGTCGGCACGTACGCGAACGGCGTGGAGGACGGCAGCCGCGTGACGGCGTTCGAGATCACGCGCGAGAAGCGCGTGCTCTGGAGCTACGCGCCCGCCGGCACACGCGTCTCCACCATGACCGCCTTCCCCATCGACGCCAAGGCGTGGCCCATCGCGCTCTAGATGGCCGTTCCCGAACAGAGCCGGCTCGCGGTGCGGGCCGGTGTGCTGAGGCGCATTCGGGCGTTCTTCGACGCGCGCGGCTTCCTCGAGGTCGAGACGCCGGTGCGCATTCCCGCGCCCGCGCCCGAGCCGCACATCGACTGCCCGGCGAGCGGCGCGTGGTTTCTGCGCGCCTCGCCGGAGCTGCAGATGAAGAAGCTGCTCGCCGCCGGCTTCGAGCGCATCTGGCAGATGGGGCCCTGCTTTCGCGAAGGCGAGAAGGGCAGCCGCCACAATCCCGAGTTCACGATGCTCGAGTGGTACCGCGCGCGGGCGGACTACCTCGACATCCTCGCGGACATGGAGGCGCTCGTCGCCGACGTGCTGCGCGCCTTCCCCGCCTGCGGCGTCGCCGTGCCGGAAGGGGGCTTCCGCCGCCTGACCGTGCGCGAGGCCTACCGCGACCTCGCGGGCTGGGATCCCTTCGCGCAGTGGGACCAGGATCGCTTCGACGAGGACATGGCGCTGAAGATCGAGCCCAACCTGCCGCGCGAGCCCACGTTCCTCATGGACTACCCGCCCGCCGCGGCATCGCTCTCGAAGCTGCGCGGCGACGTGGCCGAGCGCTGGGAGCTCTATGTCAACGGCCTTGAGCTCGCCAACGCCTTCACGGAGCTCACGGACGCGGCGGAACAGCGGCGGCGCTTCGAGGCGGCGCGCGCGGAACGCCGCGCGCTCGGCGAGGCGGACTATCCGCTCGACGAGGACTTCCTGCGTCTGCTGCAGTTCATGCCCCCCGCGGGCGGCGTGGCGCTCGGCGTCGACCGCCTCGTGATGCTCGCCGCCGGCGTCTCCGACATCGAGGCCATCCGCGTCGCGCCGTAGTCTGCGTCTGCGGGGAAAATGTGGTATACTTGTCTCACCTATGAAACTCACGAACGAACAACTGAAACTCGCGGCGGACACGATCCGCTGCCTGGCGGCGGACATGGTTGAGCAGGCGAAGAGCGGCCATCCGGGCGTCGCGCTGGGCCTTGCCGACGTGGCGGCCTCCCTTTGGCTGAAGTTCCTCGCCTTCGATCCCAAGGATACGGCGTGGGCGAACCGCGACCGGCTCGTCTTCTCGGGCGGCCACGGCTCGTCGCTCGTCTACTCGCTGCTGCACCTCTCGGGCACGGGCAACCTCACGCTCGACGAGCTCAAGACGTTCCGGCAGTTCGAGAGCCGCTGCGCGGGCCATCCCGAGCGCGGGCTCACGCCGGGCGTGGAGGTGACCACGGGTCCGCTCGGCCAGGGCATTGGCATGGCCGTGGGCATGGCGATCGCGGAGAAACTCGACGCGGCGCGCTGGAACGTGGCCGGCGAGGAGCCGCTCGTGAACCACCGCACGTGGGTGTTCTGCGGCGACGGCGACCTGGAGGAGGGCATCTCCCACGAGGTGTGCTCGCTCGCGGGCAAACTCAAGCTCGACAAGCTCTGCCTCGTCTACGACTCGAACAACATCACGATCGAGGGCGCGGCCGACCTCGCGTTTGCGGACAACACGCGCCTGCGCTTCGAGGCCTACGGCTGGAAGGTGTTCGAGTGCGACGGGCACGACTTCGACGCGATCGACCGCGCGCTGCGCAAGGCGACCAAGGTCGTGGGCCAGCCCACGCTCATCATCGCCAGGACGCACATCGGCCTTGGCTGCCCCACGAAGCAGGACTCGAGCGCCGTGCACGGCGCGCCGCTGGGCGCGGAGGAGCTCGCCGGGCTCAAGCGCAACCTCGGCTTCGATCCGGAGCAGTTCTTCGAGGTGCCGGGCGACGTCTACGACATGTTCGAGGACCGCGGCGCGGCGTGCCACCGCATGAACCTGCGCTGGAAGAAGACGCTGCGCGACTGGACGGCCGCGCACGCCGACCTCGCCGCCGCGCGCGACGCCGCGCAGCACGGCGTCCTGCCGCAGAAGCTCGAAGCGGCGCTGCCCGCGTTCGACCCCGCCAAGCCCGTCGCCACGCGTGCGGCGTGCGGCACGGTGATGAGCGCGCTCGCGGCCGCGGTGCCGTTCCTCGTGGGCGGCTCCGCCGACCTCGAACCCTCGAACAAGACGAACCTCAAGCCGTTTGGCTGGGTCTCGGCCGACGACTTCTCGGGCCGCAATTTCCACTGGGGCATCCGCGAGCTCGGCATGAGCGCGATCGTGAACGGCCTCGTGGCGCACGGCGGCTACCGCGCGTTCGGCGCCACCTTCGCCGTGTTCAGCGACTACTGCAAGCCGGCGATGCGCCTCGCGGCCCTGATGGGGCTGCCGTCGATCTGGGTGTTCTCGCACGATTCGTTCTACGTGGGCGAAGACGGCCCCACGCACGAACCCGTGGAACAGCTCGCCATGCTGCGCACCACGCCGAACCTCTTCACGTTCCGTCCGGCGGACGCGAACGAGACGGGGGCGTGCTGGCTCGCGATGCTGCGGCGCAAGGACGGCCCCTCGTGCCTCTTCACGAGTCGCCAGAACCTGCCCGTGCTCGAGGGCGTCACGCCCGAGAACGTCGCGAAGGGCGCCTACGTGATCTGGCAGTCGAGTCCGATGCCCGACGTGCTCTTCCTCGCCACGGGCAGCGAAGTGTCGCTTTGCATCGAGGCCGCGAAGCGTCTGCTCGAGACGGGCCGCCATTCGCGCGTCGTCTCGATGCCGTGCCGCGAGCTCTTCGAGCGCCAGCCGCTCGGCTACCGCGAGAGCGTGCTGCCGGGCACGTGCGCGAAGCGCGTGATCGTGGAGGCGGGCGTGCGCTTTGGCTGGAACCGCTACGAGGTCAATTCGGCGACCACGCGCTTCGTCACGCTCGACACGTTCGGCGCGTCCGCGCCCTACAAGGTGCTGGCGGAGCAGTTCGGTTTCACGGTCGACAACGTCTACGCGCAGGCGCGCGGCATGTTGAACTAGGCCATGGCCGACGGCGACTACGAACGCGGGCGTGGGCGCGAGCTCGCGCATCTGCAGGCGCGTCTGCGCGATTTCGCGCGGGCGCGCCGCGCCGCGTCCGAGCCGCGCGTGTTCACGCTCAACGGCTGGGCGGCCTCGCCGCGCGCCTGGGATCTGTGCACGTATCCGCGGCGCGTGCCGGGCGCGCGCCTCTTTTCGTACGTGGACCAGCTCGACGGGCGCGTGGCGGCGGCGTTCGCCGAAGAGCCCGAGGCGAAGATCGTCCTCGTGGGCTGGTCGATGGGCGGCGGCACGGCGCTCGGCCTTGCGCGCCGTTTCCCGCAGCGTCTGGCGGGGCTCGTGCTGCTCGCCGCCACGCCGCGCATGATGGCCGATCCCGCCACGGGCTGGGTCGGCATGTCGGAGCATCGGCTCACCGCGCTGCGCAAGGGCCTCGAGCTCACGCACGGCGAGGGCTTCTTCGGCGTGCCCGAGGGCAAGCCGAATCCCTACATGGTCGACACGCCCGAAAACCTCGAGCGCGGGCTCGGCTTCCTGCTGACGTCGGACGTGCGCGCGGATCTCGTGCGCGTGTTTGCCGCCACGCCCGCCGCGTTTCCCGTGTACATTTTCCAGAGCGCGCGCGACGGCATCGTGCGGCCGGAGAACGCCGCCTTCCTGCAGACGGTCTTCCCCCGCGCGCATGTCACCATGGTGCCGGGCGCGGAGCACGCGCTGCCCATTCAGATTCCCCAGGAGATCGATCATGCCGTTGACGCTTGCCTCGCAGTCGCCGCGACGCGCGAAGATCCTCGCTGAGCACGGCGTGGACTTTGTCGTGACGCCCACCCACGCGCCCGAGGTCTCGATTCCGCACGACCCCGAGCGGACCGTGCTCGAAAACGCGCGCGCCAAGCTGCGCGCCTGTGCGGCGTCGCCCGCGCTCGCCGCCGACACGATCGTGTGGTTCAACGGCAAGATCTACGGCAAGCCCGCGGATCTCGACGAGGCGAAGGTCTTTCTGCGCGAGCTCGCCGGGCGCACGCACACCGTGTTCACGGGCGTGGCCTACCGCGACGCCGCCGGCGTGGAGCACGCGGCGTGCGAACGCTCCGGCGTGACGTTCCGCGCGCTCACGGAAGACGACATCGCCGCCTACGTGGCGCGCGTCCGGCCCACGGATCGCGCGGGCGCCTACGACATCGACGGCGGCCTTTCCGCCGACGGCGTGGTCGCCTCGTGGAGCGGATCCTTCGAAAACGTCATGGGCCTGCCCACCGAGCCGCTCCGACTCTGGCACATCCTCTAACTCCCACCCCCACCTCCCAACTATCATCTCCCACCTCCCACCTCCCAACTCTCAACTTCCAACTACCAACTATCAAC
>CAVEDG010000078.1:0-7412 GCA_963614205.1 bacterium
GAAGAATCTCGCCAACGCCCTTGCCACGATGAAGCGGCTGGCCGGCCAGGCCTGACGGGCCATGGAGCCGCCGCTGTTCAAGCTCACATCCGCCTTCACGCCCACGGGCGACCAGCCCGAGGCCGTGGAGGCGCTCTACAACGGCCTTTCGCGCGGCGAGAGACGTCTCATTCTGCGCGGCGTGACCGGCAGCGGCAAGACGTTCACGCTCGCCAACCTCATCGCGCGCTGGAACCGGCCCACGCTCGTGCTCTCGCACAACAAGACGCTCGCCGCGCAGCTCTTCGCCGAACTCAAGGGCTTCTTCCCCGAAAACGCCGTCGAGTACTTCATCAGCTACTACGACTACTACCAGCCCGAGGCGTACATCCCGCAGACGGACACGTACATCGAGAAGGACGCCTCGATCAACGAGGAGATCGAGCGCTACCGCCTCGCCGCCACGAACGCGCTCATCGCGCGGCGCGACGTGATCGTGGTCGCGAGCGTGAGCTGCATCTACGGCCTCGGCGAATCGACCGAATACCGCGATCTCGCGGTCAAGTTCGCGGTGGGCGACGCCTGCGGCCGCGGCGACCTCGTGGCGCGCCTCGTGGCCGCGCAGTACGCGCGCAACGACATGACGTTCGAGCCCGGCACGTTCCGCGTGCGCGGCGACACGGTGGACATCTTCCCCGCCTACGCCACGGAAGGCGTGCGCGTGGAGTTCTTCGGCGACGAGATCGAGAGCATCCGCGCGCTCGAGGTGCCGGCGATGCGCATGGGCGTGGCGATGCCCGCGGCCGTGATCACGCCCGCCAAGCAGTTCGTGATGCCGCGCGAGAAGATGGAGGCCGCCTACGCGCGCATCGAGGCCGAACTCGCCGAGCGTCTGCGCGACTTCGAGGGCGCGAAGAAGTACCTGGAGGCGCAGCGCCTGAAGGAGCGCACCGAATACGACCTCGAGATGATGCGCGAGCTCGGCTACTGCAACGGCATCGAGAACTATTCGCGTCCGCTCACCGGGCGCGCGGCGGGCGAACCGCCCGAGTGCCTGCTCGACTACTTCCCAAAGGACTTTCTCACGATCATCGACGAGAGCCACGTGTCGCTGCCGCAGGTGCGCGCGATGTACAACGGCGACCAGGCGCGCAAGCAGCAGCTCGTGGACTACGGGTTCCGCCTGCCGAGCGCGAAGGACAACCGGCCGCTCACCTTCGACGAGTTCGAGGGCAAGGTGGGGCAGATCGTCTTCGCAAGCGCGACGCCCGGCGCCTACGAGTACGGCGTGGCGAAGACCGTGGCGGAGCAGGTGATCCGGCCCACGGGCCTGCTCGACCCCGTGATCGAGAAGCGTCCGCTCAAGGGACAGATCGACGACGTGATGGACGAGATCCGCACGGTGGCGGCGGCGGGCGACCGCGTGTTCGTGACCACGCTCACGAAGCGCAGCGCGGAGGATCTGACGGCATATCTGCACGAGACGGGGCTGCGCGTGGAGTATCTGCACAGCGGCATCGACGCGCTTGAGCGCGTGGCGATCCTCGGGCGGCTGCGGCGCGGCGAGTTCGACTGCCTGATCGGCATCAACCTCCTGCGCGAAGGGCTCGACATCCCCGAGGTCGCGCTCGTGGCGATTCTCGACGCGGACAAGGAGGGCTTCCTGCGCTCCACCACGTCGCTCGTGCAGACGGCGGGGCGCTGCGCGCGCCACGAGAAGGGCCGCGTGATTCTCTACTGCGATCACGAGACGGACGCGATCCGCGACCTGCTGCGCATCACGAAGGAGCACCGCGAGAAGCAGATCGCCTACAACACGGCGCACGGCATCACGCCGCACAGCGTGAAGCGGGCGATCAACGAGGCGACCTACGTGTACCGAAGCAGCGGGAAAGGTGGAATGGGTGGAATGAGTGGAATGGGTGGAAACCTCCATTCCACCTCTTCCACTTGTTCCACCTCTTCCACCGCGGACGACGTGCGCGAGACGATCGCCGCGCTGCAGAAGGAAATGCTCGAAGCGGCCGACGCGCTCGAGTTCGAACGCGCCGCCTACCTTCGCGACCAGATCAAGAAGCTCAAGTAGCCCAAGGACACGCGGATTTGGTATACTTTTAGGGTCATGCGGATATCTGCGTTTAGATTGGCCCTTTCCGTGGCCCTGTCGGGGCTGCTCGCGCTCGTCGCGGGCTGCTTCTCGATGGAGACCGCGCCGCTGCGCAGCGCGCGCACGCTGCACGGCGCGCCCACTCGGCACGTGACGATCGCCAACAACGGCTGGTATCTCTTCAACGCCGCCCCGCTCGCGTGCGGCAACGCCCGCGAAAACGCCACGTTCCGCTGGTGCTTCTTCTCCGACGAGGTGAACATCGACCTCCTCCAGCAGCGGCTCACGCGCTACGCCGCGCAGGAGGGCTGCGACGTGACGGATCTCGTCATCGCCAACGACGAACAGGTGCTGCTCTCCATCCCCTTCACCACCATCGCCATTCCCATTCCCTACGTGCTCACCTTCCGCGAGACGCAGCTCTCGTGCGTGCTCGTGAAGCGGCAGTCCCCTGCGGCGGGAGGTGCGCAATGAGCGGTCTCCGCGTTCCTCTGCTCGCCGCCGTCTGCGCGCTCCTCGCCTCCGGCTGCACCGTGGTGCGCGTGACGCGCGCCTTCAACGGCGTCAACGTGGACGAAGGCCGCGCGCCGCTCGCCACCGTTGAAATCGAGAACTCGGGCTGGTATCTCTTCACGTGCATCCCGATCGCGAGCGGCAACCACCTGTGGCCCAACAGCGCCGACTGCTGCTGGTTCACGGACACCGTCACCGTGGAGAACAACCTCTCCGTGCTCGAAAAGGTCATGCTGCGCGAGCGCGCGAACGAAGTCGTCAATCTCACCAGCCGCCACACCGACGAGAAGTACCTCGTGTGCCTCCTGTCGCGCCGCGCCTACCACACGAGCGCCGTGCTGCTGCGGCCGCAGTCCAATCCCTCTCAGACACCCTCCAAATGAGAATCGCACAATCCGTTCGGGCCCTGGTGCCCTACACGCCGGGTGAACAGCCGCGCGACGCGCGCGTCGTGAAGCTGAACACCAACGAGAACCCCTATCCGCCCTCGCCGCGCGTGGCGCAGGTGCTGGCCGGCTTCGACCTCGACCGTCTGCGCCGCTATCCCGACCCCGTGTTCACGGAGCTGCGCGCGAAGATCGCCGCGCGCGACGGCGCCGAGCCCGCCTGCGTCTTCGTGGGCAACGGCTCCGACGAAGTGCTCACCCTCATGGCGCGCGCCTTCGTGGACGACGGCGAGGCCATCGGCTCGTGCGACCCCAGCTATTCCCTCTACAAGACGCTCGCCGCGATCCGCAACGTGCCCTTCGTGCCGAGTCCGCTCGCGGACGACTTCACGTGGCGGCCGCCCGTGGTCGCGGATCCGGCGACGGGCCGTCCCGTGGCGCTCTTCCTGCTCACGAACCCCAACGCGCCCACGTCCATCCGCTATCCGCGCGAGACGGTCGCCGCCTTCGCGAAGACGTTTCCGGGCGTGGTCGTGGTGGACGAGGCGTACGCCGACTTCGCGGACGACACGTGCATGCCGCTCGCCACCGCGCCGGACAACGCGAACGTCGTGGTGATGCGCACGCTCTCCAAGAGCTTCTCGCTTGCCGGGCTGCGTCTCGGCTACTGCGTGGGCCCGGCCGACCTCATCGAGGCGCTCTACAAGGTCAAGGACTCGTACAACGTGGACGCGCTCGCGCAGGCCGTGGCGGCCGCCGCGCTCGACGACCTCGGCTGGATGCGCACCAACGTGGCGCGCGTGAAGGCCACCCGCGCCGCCGCCACCGCCACGCTCCGCGCGCGCGGCTGGGACGTGCCCGACTCGCAGACGAACTTCCTCTTCGCGCGGCCCGCGCACCGGCCCGCCGCCGAGATCTTCGAGGCGCTGCGCGCGCGCCACGTCTACGTGCGCTACTTCCCCGGCCCGCGCACGGGCGACCGCCTGCGCATCACCGTCGGCACCGACGCCGACATGGCCACCCTTCTCTCCGCACTGGAGGAACTCGACACATGACACCCACCGACATCCATCCGATCTCCAAGCCCGACTACATGCCGCGCGCCGAGCTGCGCGCGCTGCAGCTCGCCAAGCTGCAGAAGCTCATCCCCTACGAATACGAGCACGTGGCGCTCTTTCGCCGCCGCTGCGACGAAAAGGGCGTGAAGCCCCGCGACCTCGTGACGCTCAAGGATCTCGCCAAGTTCCCCTTCATGAAGAAGACCGACCTCCGCGACGAGTATCCCTACGGCCTCACCGCCGCGCCGATGCGCGACATCGTGCGCTTCCACTGCTCCTCGGGCACGACCGGCAAGCCCATCTGCATTCCCCAGACGAAGGGCGACCTCGACGTGTGGACCGACGGCACCGCGCGCTGCCTCGCCATGTACGGCATCACGCAGGACGACGTCGTGCAGGTCTCCTACGGCTACGGCCTCTTCACGGGCGGTCTCGGCGCGCACCAGGGCGCCGAGCGCCTCGGCTGCGCCGTGCTGCCCACCAGCGCCGGCAACACCGAAAAGCAGATCATGCTCATGAAGGATCTCGGCACCACGGTGATCTGCTGCACGCCCAGCTACTTCCTCCATCTCGCCACCGTGGCCGAGAAGCTCGGCGTGGACTTCCGCCGCGACACCAAGCTCAGGCACGGCGTGTTCGGCGCCGAGCCGTGGACGGACGAAATGCGCGCGCGCATCGAGCAGATCGCCGGCATCACCGCCCACGACATCTACGGCCTCACCGAGATCGCCGGCCCGGGCGTGGCGGGCAACTGCCCCTACTGCCACGGCCTGCACGTGTGGGAAGACCACTTCTACCCCGAGATCATCGACCCCGACACGCTCGAACCGCTGCCCGACGGCGAAGAGGGCGAGCTTGTGTTCACCACGCTCGACCGCTTCGGCACGCCGATGGTGCGCTACCGCACGCGCGACCTCACGCGCCTGCAGACCGAGCCGTGCCCGTGCGGCCGCACGATGCGCGTGATGGACCGCGTGCACGCGCGCAGCGACGACATGCTCATCATCCACGGCGTGAACGTGTTCCCGAGCCAGATCGAGGCGTGCCTCATGAAGGTGCCGCAGGTCGCGCCGCACTACATGATCGAGCTCTCGTCCACCGACACGATGGATCTCTTCGTGCTCAAGGTGGAGGTCACGGCGGAGACGTTCTCCGACTCCGTCTCCGCGATGGAGGCCGTGCGCAAGCGCGTGGCCGCCTCGATCAAGGAGATCGTGGGCCTTTCGCCGAAGATCACCCTCGTGGCGCCGGGCACGCTGCCGCGCAGCGAGGGCAAGATCAAGCGCGTGATCGACAACCGCCGCAAGCAGTAAGGAACTCGCCATGACCATCAACCAGATCTCCATCTTCCTCGAAAACCGCGTGGGCACGCTCGCGCGGGTGTGCAAGGTGCTCGCCGAAAACGACATCTCGCTCGTCACGCTCTCCCTCGCCGAGACGCAGGACTTCGGCATCGCCCGCCTCATCGTGGACGACCACGAGAAGGCCGAGCGCGTGCTGCGCACGAACAAGTTCCTCGTGCGCACCACGCCCGTGGTGGCCGTCACCGTGCCCGATCGTCCCGGCGGCATGGCGCAGGTCGTCTCCACGCTCTCCGAGAAGGGCTGCGACATCGAATACTCCTACGCCTTCGCCTTCAACAACAACGAGAAGGCCGTGCTCGTGTTCCGCTTCAAGGACGACGCGGCCGCGGAGGCCGTGCTCGCCGAGGCGGGCTTCACCACCATTCACGAAAACCAGCTTCAAGAGGCCGCGAACTAACATGACCTTCACCAGCACCCGTTCCGTCGTCGAACACGACGCCCTTTCCTGCATCCTCCGCGGGCTTGCCCCGGACGGCGGCCTCTTCGTGCCGCGCCGCGTGCCGACCGTCGATCTCGCCGCGTGCGGCGACCTCGCCGGCGCCGAGCGCGCCGCGCTGGGCGCGCTCTTCGACGACGTGCCCGCCGCCGTGCGCGAGGCCGCCATCGCGAACCTGCTCGCCAAGTTCCCCGCCGCCGACCCGATTCCGCTCGTGCCCGCCGACGGCTTCCAGATCCTCGAGCTCTTCCACGGCCCCACGGGCGCGTTCAAGGACGTGGCCCTTTCCGTGCTGCCCGTGCTCATGGCCGCCGCCGCCAACGGCCGCCGCGTGCTCATCCTCACCGCGACCTCGGGCGACACCGGCTCCGCCGCGATGGCGGGCTTCGCCAACGTGCCGGGCGTGGAGATCGCCGTCTTCTTCCCGAACACGGGCACCTCGCGCATCCAGCGCCTGCAGATGACCACGCCCGATGCGCCGAACGTGCACGGCATCGCGATCCGCGGCAACTTCGACGACGCCCAGGCCGCCGTCAAGCGCATCTTCGCGGACGAGGCGATCCGCGCCGCCGCGGCCGCCGCCGGCGTCACGCTCTCCTCGGCGAACTCGATCAACATCGGCCGCCTCGTGCCGCAGATCGGCTACTACCTGCTCGCCGCCGCCCGCACGGGCCGCGCGTTCGACGTGGTGGTGCCCTCCGGCAACTTCGGCAACATCCTCGCCGCCTTCTACGCGAAGATGATGGGTGCGCCGATCCGCCGCTTCATCTGCGCCTCGAACGTGAACGACGTGCTCGCGCGCTTCATCGCCACGGGCGTCTACGACCCGGGCGACAAGTTCACCGTCACGAATTCGCCGTCGATGGACATCCGCCGCTCCTCCAACGTGGAGCGCCTGCTCTGGCTCGTCAACGGCGGTCTCGAAGACCCCGCCGCCGCGGCCGCCGAGACGAAGCGCCTGATGGACGACTTCGCCGCCACGGGCCGCTACGCGCTCGCGCCCGCCGCCTTCGCGCGTCTGCAGGCCGATTTCACGGGAGGCTGCGCCACGCCCGAGGAGACCGAGGCCGAAATGCGCCTCATGCACGCCACCTGCGGCTACGTGCTCGATCCGCACACGGCCGTGGCCACGGCCGTCGCCCGCCGTCTCCGCGCCGCGCGCGGCAACGACGACACGCCGCTCGTCGTGGCCGCCACCGCCACGCCCTACAAGTTCCCGGAAACGTGCGCGCGCGCCTTCGGCGAGAACGTGCTCACCACGCCGCCGCCCGCCTTCGCCGCCCTCGAAACCGCCCCCGTCACCCAGACGCAGGTCGTGGACGTGGCCGGCATCGACGACGCCGTGCGCGCGCTGCTCAAGTAGCCCGCGCAGCCGATGTTGAACAGCGGCGCGTCCAGCGCGCATACCAGGCCGAACTCATCGCGCGCGCGCCCGTTCCACTGACCGCCGCGTGGCGAACCACTCGAGGAGCGGCTGGAGCGAGGGAATCTGCTCGACCGCAGGCGGGCGAGATTATGGTATACTATCCGCCATGAGAAGTTCCGAGCAGATTCCGTATGGCGTGAAGG
>CAVEDG010000079.1:0-7344 GCA_963614205.1 bacterium
CCAGCAACCTTCGGCTTCGGAGGCCAACGCTCTATCCAATTGAGCTACAGTCGCATGCGTTTCCGACCGGCGCGATCAGAAGTAGCAGTTGAAGATCGGGAGGAACGGCACCTGGTTGTCCATGATCAGGTTCACGAGACCGACCTGGAAGCCCGCCGACGCCGTGGCCGCGTAGTTGACGAGGCCGAGCTGCGCGCCGCGCAGTTCATCCGTCATGTTGAGGATGATCGCCGTCTGGAAGCCGTGCACGCGACGCGCGAACGTGGCGCCCACCGCGATCTGCCAGCCCCACATGTCCTCGCGCACCGCGCTCGCCAGACCCGCCACGCCGAGGCCGTAGAACGACTCGTCGCTCATCATCATGAGGCCGTCGACGGAGAGGCCCTCGAACTCGCGGTTCATGCCGATCAGGTCCACGCTCAGGCCGTAGGTCGTGCGGTTGGCCATGTTGAAGCAGGAGACCATGCCGCCCACCGCGGTGCGGTTGGCGAGGTTGAAGCCGAGCGCGGCCTGCAGGCCGTACATGTCGAGGCGCGCCACGTTGGCGAGGCCGCCGACCTCGATGCCGTACATCTTGTTGCAGTCGCTGTAGAGCAGGTTGACGTCGAGGCCGAAGACGTCCCAGTCAAATCCCCACGGCAGCGTGGCCGGCGTGGCGAGACCCACGGCGAGCACGGTGTAGCCGTACGACTTGGCGTCGGGCGCGCCGGCGTATTCCTTGACTTCCTCCTGGGCGAGGATGGGCTGGGCGACGCACGCGGCGAACGCGCACGCAAGCAGACTCTTCTTGACGTTCATCTTCTTGAACTCCTTTGACAGAGATTGTTCGTGTTTCTGAAATCGGTAAAACGGCGAATAGCATACCGAATCTGCGCCCGGAAGTCAACACCCTAAATTTTTGGTAAACTAGTCTCTCCATGAAACGACTTGTTCAGATTTTGACCGCCTTCTGGGCGCCGTGGCTCTTCGCCGCGGCGCTGTGCCTGGTTTCCGCCGCGCTCGCCGTCTGGTTCGGCGGGCTCAACCAGGACGAAGGCTGGTATCTCTACGCGGCGCAGCTGGTGCGGGGCGGCAAGCTGCCCTACCGCGACTTCTTCTTCACGCAGGGTCCGGCGCTGCCGCTCGTCTACTCGCTGTTTGCGCCCGTGTGGGGACAGGGCTCGCCCGTGAGCGGTCTGCTCGGCGGCCGCCTCGTCACGCTCGCGCTCGGGCTGCTCGCGACGGCGTTCGCGGTGGGGCTCGCGCGCCTGCTCGTGCCGGCGGCGCGGCGCGGCCTCGCGGGCTTCGCCGTCTTCGCCCTGCTCGCCGGCAACCTCTACCACCTCTACTTCACGACGATTCCCAAGACCTACGCGCTCGGTTCGCTCTTTCTCCTGGCGGGGCTCGTCCTCGTTGCGCGCGGGCTCGGCTGCGCGGAGGACGACGCGGAGAACGCGGCGTCCCGCGGCGCCGTCGCGCGCGCGCTGCAGCTCTTCGCGGGCGGTCTCCTGCTTGCGTTCGCCACGGGCACGCGCATCTCGCTCGTGCTGATTCTGCCCGTGGCCGGACTCGTGCTGCTCTTCCGCTTCCGCGCGCTGCGCTGGAGTTTCCTCTGGCTGGGGCTCGGCGGCGCGCTCGGCGGCTTCCTCACCTACGGCTTCTTCGCGCTGGATCCGGCGGCGCTGTGCGGTCTGCTTGCGGCGCAGAGCTACCATGCGGCGCGTGGCGGGTTCGATCCGTTCTTCGCGCTCGGCAGCGTGAGCCGTCTCGCGCGGGGCTATGCCGCGCTCGGCGTGGTGCTGTTCGCGCTCGGGGCGCTGGCGATGCGCGCGACACGGCAGCCGCCCGCCCCGCAGACGCGCGCGGCGGCGGCGCGGTCGGCGATGCGGTGGATGCTCGGTCTCGGCTTCGCGGCCGTGTTTGCGCTGCAGCTTAGCGCACCGTTCCCCTACGACGACTACCAGGTGCCGATCATGGGGATGCTCACGGCGCTGATCGTTTCGGGGTTCGCCACGCGGGTGCGCGCGGTGGCGCCGGCGATGTGGTTCGTCGTGCTCGCTGCGGGGCTGGTCTCGTTCACTTCCCCGCAGCTGCAGGACTGGGCGACCTACGGCGTGGACCGCTTCTGGAGCCGCAAGAAGGAAATGACCGAACTCGCGAAGCTGCGCGAGGTGGGGCGCGAGATCAAGGCGCTCGACCCCGACGGCACGACCCTGCTCACGCAGGATCTCTACCTTGCGGTCGAGACGGGGCGCACGGTGCCCGAAGGCCTGGAGATGGGACCCTTCAGCTACTTCCCCGACCTGCCCGACGACGTGGCGGCGGCGTGGCACGTGCACAACCGCGCAAGCCTCGCGAAGCTGCTCGCCTCCGCGCCCTGCTCCCTCGCGGCCTGCAGCGGCTACGCCTTCGCGATCGCGGCGCCGACCTGCGCGGAGACGCCCTTCAGCGAACAGACGCGCTTCTTCGACATCCTCAAGACGCGCTACGACCTGCGCCTCGAGGAACCCGACTTCGGCCAGAACGCGACCACGCTCCTGCTGCTCACGCGCAAGGGCTCCGCGAAATGACCGGACGGCGTCGCCGTCCATTTCCACCCCAACCCTAACGCCCTCCCCCGACCGCTGACCGATTACGTCGCGATTTGCGGCGGAGCGGTCGGTGTGGTATACTCTCTCCGTTAACGGGAACTGGGGCTTCGTCCGGGTGGGCGGGGCGTCGCCGCCGTACATGAACAAGGAGCACACGATGAAGATTCTGACACGAAGCGCGTTGGCGCTGGCGCTGCTGGGCGCGACCGCGGTCTGCGCCGACGAGGCGACGAGCGAAGAGACGGCCGCGACGACGGGCGCGACGTACGACGCCGCCACGAAGACGCTCACGCTCGACGGCGTACTCACGAACATCACGGCGGCGGCCGACTTCGGCGAGGCCACGAACATCGTCTTCCGAAACGGCGGCGGCGTTTCCGTGGCGGCGGATAGCGGCGTGCTCTATTCCGGAAGCCGGATCTTCTCGATCGCGGGCGACGGTCTTTCCGCGACGGGCGTGGTGGAGGTGAACTCCGGGAGCAGCCTCTACGTGGAGTCCGGCAAGTCGCTGCTGAAGGGCGCGGTGGGCCACGTGCTCGTGAAGCGCGGCGTGGGCACGCTCTACGTGGGCCAGGTGGGCGCGGCCGCGGGCGCGTCCACGCGCATCCTCGTGGAGGAGGGCACGTTCCAGTGCAACAACGGCGACATGTGGGGCGGCCACTCCACCGCCGACACGAACGTGGTGATCGACGTGCGCGAAGGCGCCACCTACAGACATTCCGGCCATGGCGTGGTCGGGCCGATCGAGCTCACGGGCGCCACGTTCAAGAGCCTGGATTCCGGCACGGGCACCTGGGTGGGTCCGTCGCTCGACGGCGGCGTGACGGCGCACGCCAGCGCGCGCGACAGTTTCCTCACGATGCCCACCTACGGCTATCTTGGCCACTGCAACCGCACGAACTGCGTGATCAACGTGGAGGACGGCGCGCGTCTCATCGTCGAGGGCACGCTGCGCGATGGCCGGGATAGGAGCAGCACGGTGGTCACCGCGAACCGGCTCATCAAGCGCGGCGCGGGCGAACTCGTGCTGCTGGACGAGGGCCTGTGGACGGGCGGCACCTACCTCGAAGAGGGCGCGGTGTCGGTGGCTTCCGCGAACGCGCTCGGCGCGGGGCGCATCGTCGTCGCGGGCGACGTCACGCTCAAGGTGGCGGCGGGCGTGACGCTCGACCTGTCGGCCCTCGAGACCGACGGCGCGGCGCACGCGCTCACGATCTCGGGCGGCGGCGCGGCCACGCTGCCCGCCACCCTGCCCGAAGGGCTGACGGTGGACGCCTCTTCCGCGCGCGGCACGACGATGGAAGACCTGCTCGCGGACGACGGCACGCTCACGCTCAACGGCGGCGTCGTGACGGTGAACGTGCCCGCGGGCGAGACGACGACCGTCACGGCGTTTGCGGAGGATCTGGCGGGCGTGGGCGCGCGCACGGATCTCGTCAAGACCGGCGCGGGCACGCTCGTGCTGCCCACGGGCAGCGCGGCGGCGTACAGCAAACTCACGGTGCAGGCGGGCGTCGTGAGCGTGGCGAACGAGAGCTGCTTCGGCACGGGAAACGTGGCGGTGCAGAACGGCGCGGGGCTGCGCCTGACGGAGAGCTGGGACCAGTCGCGCACGCGCCTCGCGTGCACGGGCGCGACCACGCTCGACATCCCGGAGGGCGTGACCTTCGGCATCAGCTCCAACTGCTTTGTGTCGGCGGGCGCGACCGTGACGAAGACGGGCGCGGGCACGTGGAAGATGAACAGCCCGTTCCGCGCGGATTCGGGACTGATCAGCCTCACGGGCACGCGCTGGGTCGTGCACGAGGGCGTTTTTGTGGCCTGTACTGGCGATGCGTTCGGTGGCCACACGAGCACCACGCCGCTCGTCATCGAGGTGCACGAAGGCGCCGTGATGCGCACGGGGAACGCCGATCAGCATCTGCCCGTGTGCCGGATCGTCCTGCGCGGTGGCACGCTGAACGCCTACTATTCGCAGTACGGCAAGGCGTCGGCGCCCCTCGACGGCGGCCGCCCGTGGTCGGGCTTGGGCCTCAACGGACCCATCGTCGCGCTGCCCTCGCTGGACGGCCGGCCCTCGCGCATCGAGGCGCGCGCCTGCCATCTCGCGCACGGCTCCGCCACCACGACGTTCGACGTGCGGGCCGGCGCCACGCTTGAAATCGACGCCCTGCTGCAGCCGGGCTGGAATTTGAACGTCACGGCGCGCAACGACCAGGCCGGACTCATCAAGACCGGCGGCGGCACGCTCAAGCTGCTCAAGAACGTGGGCGTGGGCGGCACGTTCGACATTCGCGGCGGCACGGTGGCGCTCGGCCCGCGCGTGATGCTGCGCGACAGCCTCGCGCTGCAGGTCGCCCCTGCGGCGAAGCTCGCGTTGGACGATGGCGCGCAGATCTCCGCCGGCGCCGCGCTCGCGCCCGCGCTGTGCGCCGAGGCCGCGCTCTGGTTCGACGCCTCGCGCCTTGCCGCGAAGGACGGCGCCGCGGTGTCGAGCGTGCCCAACTACGGCACGGCGGGCGGCGCGTTCGCGAACGCGACGGCGCGGTACAACGGGTACACGCCTGCGGCGCCGACGTTCGTGAAGGACGGCATCAACGGCCGCGGCTGCCTTGCGTTCGACGGTTCGCAGGGCCTCGTCACGTCCGCGTACACGAACCGCGGCGCCGCCGTCTCCGTGTTCCTCGTCTCGAAGTGGACGTCGTGGGCGGCGGAAGGTGGCAAGGGCAGATGGGGCGGCCCGTTCTCGATGATGTCCAGTGCCATTGCCCAAGACGACAACAACGCCGAGGGCTCCCTTTCCTTCCAAAACGGTTCGAGCACGTCGATGTCGGCGGTGCTTTCCACCTACGGGAAGAACTTGTGGGGGAACAACCTGAGCGACGTGATGGACGTTGGCGAGGCGTATCTCACGCACTCCGGGCGTGACAGCGGTCTTGGAAAGTGGTACACGGAAGTCTGGTGGGCCGACGACGCCAAGGCGGTGACGAACGGCATGTCCGCGACGGCGGTGTGCAACATCGACGCCACGTGCGTGGGCGGCCGTCTGAACGCCGGCCGGATGCAGATCAGCGGAAAAGATCATGCGGGCAATCGCATGTACATCGGCCAGATCGGCGAAGTGCTCGTGTTCTCGCGCACGCTCACGGCGGATGAAGTCGCGCGCGTGGAGGCCTACCTGAAGGCGAAGTGGTTCGGCGTGGCGGCGGAGACGAAGGCGGCGAGTCCGCTCGCGGTGGAGGTGGCGGAGGGCGCCACGGCGCATCTCGCGCTCAACGCCTCCGTGCCGGGCGCGGCGGACGCGACGCGCGTGGACGTCACGAAGACGGGCGCGGGCGCGCTCGTGCTCGGCGGCACGGTCGAGGGCGCGGCGCGCGTGGACGTTCAGGAAGGCGCGCTCGTGTTCCGCGACGGACGCTTCCCGAGCGCGGCCGACGTGTGGGTGGACGCGACGGATGCGGCGGGCTATCTCTGCGACGCGGAGGGCGCCGTGACGAACCTCGTGAACAAGGGCGCGGCGGGCGGTGCGTTTACGCGCAATGCCTTCGGGAGCAGCGTGCCGTTCGGGCCGACCGTGACGGCGGCGGCGCTCAACGGAAACGCCGCGTTCACGTTCGCGGGCGACCAGGCGCTCGTGCTCACGAACTACGTGAACCGCACGGCGCCGCGGCGCATCAGCATCTACCTCGCGGGCGCGCGCACGCTGTGGGAGCCGAATCCGGCCTCCAGCAACGGCGGCGGCCAGGGCAAGTGGTCGGGCCCGTTCGCGTGCGAACGCAAGGACATGAATGCGGATCAGGAATCGCCCGGCATCGTGATGCAGAGCGACAACACGAAGACGAAAACGGTCATCGATCTCGGAAATGGCGGTACGGCTGAAATCGAGACGCCGACGGAAGGCACGCCCTACCTCTTCGTGCTGCAGTCCACGACAAATGGCTATATGGCGGCGTTCGAGACGGCGAGCAAGACGACGCTGGACTTTTCGCCCTGGTCCAAACACGAGCCGCTCGACGTCGAGCTCGTGCAGCTCGGCGGCCGCATGAACAGGGGCGGCGGGGCGCAGTGGTCTGGCGCGGGGAACACGGGGAACCGCATGTGGTACGGCCAGCTGGGCGAGTTCATCGTCGTCACGGAGCCGCTCGCGTACAACCAGGAAGTGGAGCTTCTCGCCTATCTGCGCGCGAAGTGGCTCGGGAAGGGCGATGGCAGCGCCACGCCGCCCGACTGGCTCACGGGCGTGTCGGCCACGCCGGGCCTCGGCGAGGCGACGACGCTCGCGTTTGCGGACGGCACCGCGCTCGACCATGCCGCCGGCACGGTCGCGCTCGGCGGGCTCGAGACGGCGGGCACGGTGACGTGGCAGCGCGCGTGGAACGGCGCGGACGCGGCGACGTTCCCGCTCTTCGCGGTCACGGGCGACGTGTCGCTCGAGAAGATCGTGCTCGCGCCGGATCCCGTGCCGTCCGCAGCGCAGGTGCTCGGCTTCACCGGCGCCGCGCGCACGGCGGCCACGTGGAAGGTCGAGGGCGGCACCGGCTCCATCACCGTCAGCGCGCGCGCCGACGGCTACGACATCATCCCCAGCGGCACGCTCTTCTTCCTGCGCTAGCCGCTTCGGACGGGAGAGCCGCTTGCCTATAACTTGCCGCCATGCGACCCATTGCCACAGAGACAAACGACTTCGAGACCCTTCGCGCGAAGGGTCAGATCTACGTCGACAAGACGGCGCATCTGCACCGGCTGATCACGGACCCGTCGCGGTCGTACTTCT
>CAVEDG010000080.1:0-7344 GCA_963614205.1 bacterium
CCTCGAAGCGGCCCGAGTAGTCGACGTCGTAGTAGCACTGCAGGATCGAGCAGAGAAGCGACTTGCCGAAGCGGCGCGGCCTCAGGAACATCACGTAGTTCGACTTCTCGAGCTCGCGGATGAGCCCGGTGCGGTCGACGAAGTAGCCGTTCTCCGCGCGCATCAGCGCGAAGTCCGTCACGCCGTACATGATCTTCTTCAGTTTCTCCATGCCGCCTAGTATACCATAATTTCATCCGCCTGCGACCGATTCAGGGCTTGACGGGCTTGACATCCGCGCCGCCCCAGGTCATCTCGACGCCCCAGCATGTGCCGGGCGCGAAGACGAGCGGCGCCTCCAGCGCGGCGCGCGAAAACGGCGTGCGCCGCCCTTCCGAGTCGACGCGCGTGAACGTGACGCGGTCCGGATCCGCGATGCCGAGGTCGGCCCAGTCGATCTTCACGCGCGCCGTCGCCGTCTCGCGGTCGGAGAAGTTCGTGAAGTAGACGAACGCGCGCACCGGCCGCCCCGTCTCCCAGAGCCGGCGCCCGTCCGCCGCGTAGTCGTAGGCCATCTCCAGCCGCGCGCCCGTCTGCACGATCGGCATCGTGACGGGAAAGATCTTGCCGAAGACGTCCCACGCCTCGCTCCACGTGGGCACCGCATCGAGCAGCGCCGGCGGACGCCGCATCTCGGCCTTGTAGAACCACGGCGACAGGTGCCAGCGGAAGCGGACGCACTCGCGCAGATACGGCCCCAGTTCCCCGTCGCGGCAGTAGAACGACGGGAACCAGCCAAAGATCTCGCCGTCCGCCAGCACGTTCGCGAACTTCATGCGCATCTGGCGCCGCCCCTTGGGGCCCGAGACGTACGACCGGCAATAGGGGAACGCCGCCGTGGAGTAGACGACCTCGTAGGCCGGCGCCGTGTCGACGCCGCCGAGGATGTTCCAGCACACGAAGGCGTCGATCTCGCGCAGCGTGTGCTCCGCGTTGCATTCGGTGGCGAGGAAGATCGGCTTCTTCGAGCGCGCGCGCACGTCCGTGAGCAGCGTGCGGTAGGCGTCCTGCCACCAGTGGCCGCCGCCGAAGGGATGCCCGTGCGCGGCGTTGCGGCAGTCGATCGTCGAGAACGCGCCCACCTGGTCCATGTAGTAGCCGTCGCAGCCGGCGCCGTTGAACACCTTCTCGCCGTTCTCCGCGACCTTGTCGCGCCAGACCTTCGAGGCCGGGCACATCGCCGCGAAGATCACGGGCGTGCCGTTCGTCTCCACCGTGCCGTAGCGTTCCGTCTTGATCGAGCCGTCGCGGTTGCGGCAGGCCCCCGCCGCGCCTTCGGACGTGAACGTCCAGTCCTCGCAGCCGCGGTCGCGCATGTCCCAGATATGGCCGTTCGTGTAGGGCACCGCCTTCGCGCCCCAGGCGTGGATCTGCCGCAGGCCCTCCTCGAAGCCGGGCTTCGCGGGGAAGTAGTGCGGATAGTCGTTGTCGAACGGAATCTGGTGCCAGCGGTACCACTGCGCCATCACGGAGACGCCGAGATAGTCCATCACCGTGCGCACGTCGTTCGTCGCCGTCTCGGCGTATCCGTAGGTGCGCACGATGAAGCCGAGCTTCTTGAACCAGTCCGGCGTGGAGCGGCGCCCCTCGGGCCCCATCTCGGGATACGACCGCGAGTGCGCGCGCGCCCAGTCGCGGTAGAAGAGCGCGGCGTCGTACCAGTCGCCGGGCATCGCCTTCCACACGACCGTGCCCGGCATCTCGCTCTCCGCGCCGGGATTCGCGCCGTCCCACGCCAGGCGGTGCGTGAGCGCAAGGTGCACGCGGGACTGCGCGGGCTGGCCGCGCATCGTGATGAACTTCGCGCCCGTGTGCGGATCGTGCGCGCCCACGTAGAAGCAGCGTCCGCTCGCCTCGTCCCACACGGCCTGCCACTGCATGCCGCACCACATCGCCGGATAGTTCCCGCGGTAGTTGACCGTGTCCGCGCACGGCGTCCGCTCCACGCGCCCCATGATGGTCGGATAGAGCGCGCGCATGCCCGCGCCCGTGTCGTTGAACGCGAGCGCGCCCACGGTCGCCTCCACGAGCGCGGCGTCGCGCGTGCCCGTGGCGCCGCGCCAGCGCCACTCCGCGCTCGCGCCGTCCGCGCCCGGCGCCACCGTCACCTCGATCCACAGGTTCGAGAGCGCCGGCCGCTCCGCCGGCCCGCGGAAGCGCCACGTGCCGCCGCCGTCTTTTCGCGTCGTCGCCGTCACGTCGCGCCAACTCGTCTTCGCGGAGTCGATCTCGAAGCGTTTGCCCGTGGCGGTCTCTTCAAGCAGCGCCGTGAAGAGCGGCTGGGGCCCCATCGCGACGATGCGCCCGTCCACGCTCACCGTCTTGATCTCCGCGCGCGCCTTCTCCACCACGCCCACGCGGATCGCGAGGTTCGCCACGCGCGCGACGGAAACGGCCTCGCCCGGCCGCGTCCGCTCCGCCGCCGCCATCAGGTCCCAGCGGCGCAGGAAGCCCGGCCGCCCCAGCGGCGGCGGCGCGGCGAGCGCCTTCGCCGGATCGGCGGCGGTCCCCCACCGGAAGAACGCCGTGCGGAGATCCGGCGTGCCCGGCCAGGTCTGGCGCGAAATCGTCTCCATGGAATGCAGATACGCCGTCTTCAGCTTCGGGTCGAAGTAGGCGCACGTGTTCGGCGAATACGCCGCCATGAAGTCGCCGCCGTCCAGCAGCGCGGAGAACGTCGCGCCGGCGGGGCGCTGCGGCGCCGTCTTCGCATCCGCCGCCGGGATCGCCGCCACGTTGACCTGCGCCGCGTCCGTCGCGACCTGCGTGAAGCGTCCGTAGGGCACGTGCACCACGCCCGACCAGTGCTGATCCCACGTGCCGGGGTTCTCCTGCGTCGTGGTCATCACGAGGTAGACCCACTCGGGGCTGTCGTTGAGGAACACCCAGTCGTAGGTCGCGCGCGGATCCGCCGCCGAGAGGCGTCCGCCGCTCACGAAGCCGCCGCTCGTCCGCACCTGGCGGAAGAGCGCCCCCGCGCCGAAGTCCCAGACCTTCGCCTTCCTGTCGTCGGCGAGGCTCCACGTGCCGGCGAGGCCCCGGTCGTTGCCCACGGCATAGACGCGATCGCCCCAGCGCAGCGTCGTCTCCTTGCCCGAACCGGCCCAGCGGACGCGGCACGGCAGGCCGCCGCCCTTCGCCCGGTCGAAGTCCATCGCGAACGCGGCCGTCTCGACCGTCGCGCGCGCCGCCTCGGCCGGCGCCGCCTCCGCCTCGGCCGCGCGCGTCAGGACGAGCGCGAGCGGCTGCTTCCGCGACCGCGCGACCTGCTCGGGCGTGGCGCGCACGATGCATTCGCCCGCCCCGCGGATCTCCTGCGCCGCCACGGGCGCGCCGTCGAGCGTGACGCGCAGCGCGCCCGCGCCCGCCAGCGCCTCCGGCACCGGCACGAGCGCCAGCCCGTTCGCCGGCAGATCGCCCACGTCCATCAGCCGCCCGTCCGCCGGGAAAGCCGTCTTCGTCTCGCAGAGCTCACACCCCGCCGCCAGCAGCAGCGCCGCGCCCGCAAGCGCCCATGCCCTAATCTTCATGTGTTCAGTCCTTCAAATTCCCGGTTTTCGAGCGGCCGCGTCAACGCCCTAGCGGAGGATCAGCACCGTGCTGCGCACGTAGCCGAAGGTCGCCGTCTTGTGGTCGGCGGAAAGGCGCAGCTGCCAGGGGCGCGTCATCGCCAGGGTCTCGCCATCCGCATCCACGTACACAATCTCGGGCAGCGTGGTCAGCGGTTCCTCCACCGCAATCACCGTGTGGAACGACACGGGCGCCGCCGCGAGCAGCGCGTCCGCCCCGGTGACGCGGAGCTTCGCGCCGCTGCGGAGCGCGAGCGTCTTCGCCGTCAGCTTCGCCGAGCCGGAGAGAAGCGCCTCGGCGGAGAACTCGATGTCGCCGCCGGGGAAGCCGGCCGCGTCCGCGAACGCGAGCGTGCCGCCCTCCACGCGCGTCTTGCCGCGATAGGTGTTCTTGCCCTGCAGCGTAAGCGTGCCCGCTCCGACCTTCGTCACGCCGCCGTCCACGAAGTCGGCCGCGTCGAAGTCGATCAGCGAGACGGTCGCCGTCAGGTTGGCGCTGACGCTCTTGCAGGACTTCACCTTCTCGAGCTGCACCGTGACGTCGTCGCCATAGCCGAAGCCGGAGCAGCAGACGAGCGCGTTCGCCGCGTCCGTGCGCGTCTGCGAATCGAAGTCCGTGACGACGGACGCCGCCACGCCAGTGGCGCCCGTGACGCGGAAGGCGCGCGTGCCGATGGGCTTCACGCCTTCGCCATCCGTGAACGCCACGGACGCGACGCCCTTGCCGTAGGGCTTCTCAAAGGCGGAGAGGATCGAGATGTTGTGCCCGGCGGTGTCGAGACGCGCGCCGCCGCCAAACACCGTCACGCGCGACGGCGCCGTCAGGGCGCCGCCGAAGAACGCCCCCGTGTCGATCGCGGCGCGCAGCGTGCCGCCGTTGAAGTTGACGTAGAACCGGTCGTCGCCAAGACCGCCGGACGCCGTGAGCTCCGCGACTTTCCCCCCCATACAGCAGCTGCGGTACACGTCCTGGCACGTGAGCGTGCCGCCGGCGTTGAGGTTGAGAAGCGCCGTCGCCGAGACGGACGTATTCGTGACCATCCACGCGCGGACGTGCTTCACGGTGGCGTCGCACGTGCGGCCCGCCGCGCCGCCCACCGTGAACGCCGCCGTGTAGTTGTCGCTCTGGGCGAACGAATCGCAGAAGCCGAGATCGACCTGCGCCGCGCCCTTCGCGCCGGCCTTGAACGTGCCGCCCAGGCCAATGTAGTGGCCATAGCCGTAGTCGCGCCGCGCCAGGCGCAGCTTCGAGCCGTTGTCCGTCCCGCAGCCATAGACGACCTCGCCGCCGCGCTGCATGAAGAAGCCGCGCCCGTTCTCGCCGAAGCACACCCAGCCGTCCGTCTGGTAGGTGCCGTCGCGGATGTCGAGCGTGCCATAGGCGGACGACCGCCCGAACCAGTTGCGGCACGCCTCGCCGCCGCGCGAGACGATCTTCGAGCCCGCGCCCGAGAGATAGACCGCCGCGCCAGTCGACACCTTCTGCCCCGTGAAGAAGTCCGCATACACGGCGCCGCCGTTCTTCACGTTGAGAATGGAGAAGTCCCAGTCGCCCGAACCGTACATGGCAATGAGGCAGGCAGGGAACGTTCCCGCCGCCGTATCCTCCGCCGCCTTGAGCACGGTCTTCCCCTCCACGGACATGTAGGCCGGATAGGCGTTGCCATTGCCCATGCCGATGCGGATCGGGCTCGCCGCCGGGTCCGGCACCTGGCCGTTCCACGACGCGCCCTTCGCCACGCCCGTGATCTTCACCTCGCCCGCGTCGATGAAGCGCAGCGTCTCGGCCTTCACCAGCAGGTTCGAGAACGACGCGCCCGCCTGCACGTTGCTCACGGCGACCACGAAGTTGCCGGAAGACGTCGTGGATTGCGCCCCCTGCTTCCCGCACATGTTCAGGCACGCGACGTCCACGCGTCCGTGGAACGCGCCGCCTTTTGATTCCGAATTCTCCCAGCCGAGGTTGAACTGGAAGCCGGGGTCGGCCGTGACGTCGCCCCAGATGTGGCCATCCGAGTTCGTAAAGCCCAGCACCAGCTTTGCCGTCTGCCCCGCCGTGCCCGTGCCGTGGATCTTCATCGGGCAACCACCGTTGTAGACGACCACGCTGGCATTCGCCGACACGCGCAGCGTCCGGTTCGTCAGCTCGCCCGCCGTGCGATTCTCCAGGCAGAATCCGTTCTTGTACCGCATGGGGTCGCCGTTTTCGAACAGGAGCGTGCCGCTGACGAGATTGACGTCGCCGGGGTTGCGCGTCACCGTGAGGCTGCGCCCGAGCTCGAACGAGTTCTCGCCCTTCAGCGTGAGCGTATGGCCGCCCATGTCGAAGATGCTGGTCGCGGCGCCGCCAATGCCCCAGCGCGTCTTCGAGTAGAACGTGGTATCGCCCTCGAGCGTGACGCAGCCGAACAGATTGTGCTGGCTTTTCTTGGCCGACTGCCAGACCGCGCCGCTGCCGTCCGGCCCCGCGCCCGTCACGTAGAGGTGCGTCTTGTTGAGCGGCGTGCACGGCTGGTCGGCGCGCGTCGCCGCGTTTGCGCCGTCGAACGCCGCGACGCCGGTGGGAAACCAGGTGTTGACGACCTTGAGGCAGGCGCCGTCCGCCACGTGGATCTCGCTCGGCGAACCGAACGCGCCCTGCGTGCCCACGCCCGGGTCGCCCGAAAGGATGCCGGCCTCCACGTAGATCGCGCCCGTGTACGTGCGATACGGCGTCGCGCCGAAGTCGCACGTGCCCGCGCCCGTCTTGCGGATCGTCGTCACGCCGTCCGGAATCGCCTCCGCATACGTGTAGCTCTCGCCGGTCCCGACGTCGATCGTCAGCGTCGTTCCGCTCGTCGTCGCGGTGGCCGCCGCGAGGTCGAGGCCCAAGCAGGACAGGGCGACCGCGCCCCATCTCCCCATTCGATTCAGATGCGTCTTCATCGTCTGCTTCCTTGTTGGCGTGTTGGTGTGTTGGTGTTCAGTCCACGCGCAGGAACGACTGGGGCTTCAGCGTGATGGCGCCGCGCGTCCAGGCGTTCGTGGTGTGGTTGACGTAGATGTCCGTGCCGTTTGCGTAGCGCACCTTGACGACGCCGGGCGCGAGCGTCTCGTGGCGCAGCATCTCCTCCGTCATGAGGTCGGCGCGCGCGCGGTACTCGTCGTAGGCCGCCTTCAGCTTCGGAATGTCGCCGCGGCGCACGTAGGCGTTGAGGTCGTAGTAGATCGGGCGGCCGCCGAACTCCACGAGCGTGAGGTAGTCGGGATTGCCGGGAAAGATCTCCTGCGTGATCTTGTCCGTGCTCGACAGCACGCAGTCGTGGAACGCGAGCTCGAAGAACGGCACGAAGCGGTCGACGGGCGGACGCCATCCGGGATTCTTCGCGCGCATGCGCTCGGTCTGCCGGCGCAGCCCGCGCATCGGCGCCGTGACGTAGTTGATGTAGTCCGTGTAGGCGAGCATGTGGCTGAAGCTGCATTCGGACGAGAAGCCGCCGAAGAGGTCGCGGCAGCGGCGCGCGATGTCGCGCTGGATTTCGGCCGCCTCCTCGTGCGTCGCGGGATGGCGCGGGTTGCAGCAGCGGTAGGGGACGACGGCGGAGAACACGTCGATGTACGCCGAGCCCCAGAAACCGAGGTCGCGGATGCGCCGGAGCTCGCCCGGCAGATACGTGTCGATCGCGCGGCGCAGGCACGTGTGGTAGGCGCGGCCGCCGCACCAGGCGCCCGACCACTCGAGCCGCCCCGTCGGGCC